>CAVPKR010000075.1:0-14108 GCA_963705675.1 Terriglobia bacterium | reverse complement strand
CGGAGCAGGGGATTCGAAACCGTCTCCATGATGATCACGCCGGGCTTGGTTTCGGCGATGGCTTGCTCCACGGCCGGCAGGTCGCAGATATCCACCCACGTGATTTCGATGCCGAACGGCTCCAGGATCTTCATCAGCATGCCGACCGTCGCGCCGTAGAGCACATTGGCCGCGAGCACGCGCTTCGGCCGGTCGAGAAGAGCGGCGATGACGCCCATATGCATCGCGCTCATGCCCGATGCGGTCGCGACCGTGCCGCCGCCGCTTTCGAGCGTGTTGACCAGCTCTTCGAGTGCGTTGTTGGTTGGGTTGTCGTAGCGGGCGTAGGAAGGTCCCTCTTCTTCGCGTCCCATGACGCGGTCGAGCTGGCCCATGGAGTCGTAGAAATAACTCGCCGCGGTGTAGATGGGCGTCGTGACGGGGATGAAATCGCCGGCTTTTTTGCGATCTCCTACGTGAACTAGTTTGGTTTCGATTTTCATTGGCGTTTCCAGCGAATTCCTTCCTTCGTGTCCTCAAGCACCACGCCTTTTTCGGCGAGCTCGGCTCGAATCTGATCGGCGCGCGCGAAATTGCGCGACTTTTTGGCGGCATTGCGCTCTTCCACCAGCGCGTCGATCTCGGAATCGGACAACCCGCCCGTGCTCGCCGACGGGCGCAGCACATCGAACACGGAATCGAAGCGCGTCAGAAATTCCAGCGCGCCGGCGGCGTTCGACGCGAGAAATTCTCCTGCGTCCATGGCGGTGTTGGCGTCCCGGATATACTCGAACACCGCACCCAGGGCCTCTGCCGTGTTCAGATCGTCATCGAGCGCCTCATCGAACGCCAGCATCGCGGCCTTGGTGCGCTCGGTCATTTTTTCGCTGCCGCCTTCGGGAAATTTGCCGGTTTCGAGACGCAATTTGAAGTTCCGCAGACGGTCGATCGATGTGGCGGCAGCTTTCACGCCGTCGAACGTGAAGTTTAGCTTCTTGCGATACGGCACTGACGCGAGCAGGTATCGCAGAGCTTCCGGAGCGTATCCCTTTTCGAGCAGATCGCGGAGCGTGTAATAGTTGCCCAACGATTTGGACATCTTCTGCCCCTCGACGATCAGGTGCTCAGAGTGCAGCCAGTAGCGCACGAACTGCTTCCCGGTCAGAGCTTCCGATTGCGCGATTTCGTTTTCGTGATGCGGGAAGGTCAGATCGACTCCGCCGGTGTGAATATCAAGGGTTTCACCCAGATATTTCATCGACATCACAGAGCACTCGATGTGCCAGCCAGGACGGCCCGCGCCGAGCGGGGATTCCCAGCCGGGCTCATCGGCTTTCTGGGCCTTCCACAGGACGAAATCGCGAGCGTCGTCCTTGTCATACTCATCCACATCCACACGTGCACCGGCGCGAATTCCGCTGAAATCGTTATGCGAGAGCTTACCGTAATCCGGAAAATTTGCGATGCGGTAATAGACGGAGCCATCGCTGACATAGGTAAATCCGCGCTCCGCCAGTTTTTCGATGGCGGCGACCATTTCAGGGATATTATCGGTGGCCTTGACCATGCGCGGCTGTTCCAGCCGTAGCGTCTCCATATCTTCGAGGAACGCCTGCGTGTAGACGGCGGTGTATTCGTAGATCGACTTGTGCGCCGCGGCGGCGTTGCGGATGATTTTGTCCTCGACGTCGGTGATATTCATCACATGGTCCAGCGTATAGCCGCGCGCGCGCAGCCAGCGGCGCAGCAGATCCTGGAACGTGAAGGCGCGTAGATTACCGATGTGGGCGTAGTTGTAAACCGTCGGCCCGCAGGTGTACATGCGGACTACGGGGGCATTGAGTGGAGTGAAAATCTCCACCTGTTGGGTCAAGGTGTTGTAGAACCGCAGAGCCATAGTGAGGGTATCTCACTATCCTAGCAGTGACTCACTGCTTCTCGAACATGCAAACCGCCGACCATGGACGCGAGCCCTGTTTGCCGCTCGATTCCGGCATCATGGCCAAGATCCGCATACCCCAAGTGAGTCTCTTCAGGCGCGCCGCGGTTTTTAGAAGTGAAGAAACCTGGTGTGGCTTCCAGCCAAAGCGCTCGAAGAACGGGGGGCCTTCCTTGGGCGCGAACTGCATCGACGCACCGCTTTCGGCAAGTTGCGCCGCGGATTGTTTCTGGATGATGCGGAGGAGGCCCGGCGATGTCAGCTCCAGAATCCAGTAGCGAAACGCGGGAGGCGCCGACAGATCCTTGGCCAATGCACCGGCCGTCTCCTCGGTCAGGTATATCATGAGGCCTTCGCTAAGGATCAAGACTTTCTGCGACTCACTGCCGATGCGGCGGAACAGGTCACGACGGACGTTCACGTCGGCAAGATCCATGCGGACGCGCTCCAATGCGCATCCCGGTTTTTCGCTGCCCAGAATTTCCTCTTTGTAATCCAGGATTCCCGGCAAGTCCACTTCGATCCAGCGCAGCGATGCGGGCAGCGACATCCGGTAAGGCCTGACATCGAGGCCGGCCGCCAGGTTCAGGACGACGTCGACGCCGTTGCGGACTTGCTCGCCGATGAACTGATCGAACAAGTATGTGCGAGCCATCCAGGCCCACGCAGAGTTGCTCCCGCCAGGCATGGAGCGGGCGATCTGCTCGCCTCGCTCGCCTGCCAGGCGCCGTGCAAACGGGTCGCGAAATCGTGCGTCGGGGCGGTCGGTTTCGACCGCGCGGTAGTATGCGGCCCAAAGAGCGGTGTCGGAAATGTTCCGAATGTTCGGCATACGCCAATCTACTTCGGCGCACCCGCGGCGAAGAATTTCGGCGGATTCGCGGTGTCGGCGAAATCGAAGCCGGTCACATAGGCGAGCTTTAGAATCTTCTCCATCTTCGGATAGTTGATCTTCTCCGCGGTGTCGGTCACCTGGTGATAATCGGGATGGAAGCCGGTGAACCACCACATGGCGGGGATATCGTGCAGCAGCAGCGGATATTGATCGCTGCGGAACAGCACGTTCAGCACGGTATCGTCGTCCCATTTGTAGTTGAGATGCAAGCCGACCATCTCATTGGCGCGCACGATCGCGGCACGATAGTCGGGACTGTATTTCGTGCCCACGATGTTCACCTCGTTCGAGGTGTCGGCGGCAATCTCGATCAGGCCGTGAGTTTGGGTGCTATCTTTTTCATCGCGGCCGATCATGTCGAAGTTGATTTGGGCGCGGGTGGTTTCAAGCGGGCGCAGGGGATGCGCCGCATAGTAATAAGACCCGAGCAGGCCTCGCTCCTCGGCTGCGAAGACTGCGAACACCAGCGTGCGTTTCGGCTTCACGGGATTCTTCGCGTATGCCTGCGCCAAGGCGACGATGCCGACCGTTCCCGAGCCATTATCGTCGGCGCCGTGGTAGATGCCGCCGTTGGCGGCCAGGCCGTCGTGATCGTAATGGGCGCTGAACAGAACCGTTTCTTTGGAGAGACGCGGGTCGCTGCCTTCCACCATTCCGACGACGTTGTACGACATCGCTCGCTTGCGGGCGGAGGTGACGACGTTCAACTCCGCCTGCTGGCCGGCGAGCGCGCTCGAAACCGGATGCAGCGTCGTGTCGATGGAAGTTTGAAGCTCCGAAGGAGTCTTGCCGGTCGACGCCAGCAGCGCTTCGGCGACCTTGGCGCTCACGTTGAACACGGGAATCGAATCTTCGCCGTCGATGGCCTGGGTGGGGCGAGGAGTGCGCTGCGGCTGGGCTCCGCGGCCGCCTCCATCGAGCGAACCGCGCACCTGGGTGGCGCGATGATTGGGGTCGGGCGCGATCAGCAGGGCGATTGCGCCGTGACGCTGCGCGATCATCATCTTGGCGCGGGCATTCGCGTAGCGGGTATTGCCTTTGCCGTTGAAGATGGAATTGGCGTCCTCCTCTTGAGGCTCATGATTGAAGACCAGGACGATCTTTCCGTGGGCGTCGATGCCGGAGTAATCGTCGTAATGAAGCTCCGGCGCGGTGATGCCGAAGCCGGCGAAGACTACCGGTCCTTTGAACACGCCGTCGTTGGGATAATTTCCAGTGGCGTCGGGCACGTGATAGGTCTGCTCAGTGTCACCGGCTTTCAGTTTAAGAGAAGTTCGCTCGCGATCCATGCGATATTCGACCAGCGGCACGGGTTGCAGGAAGGAATCGCCGGTGACGAATTTCAATCCAGCCTTGCCGAATTCGGCGGCGATCCACTGAATGGCGACCTCGGATCCGCGTTCGAGCGACATGCGTCCTTCGAGGGCGTCGGACGACAGGAACGTCAGATCGGCGCGGAGCTTGGAGCCTTGAATCGAGTCGAATCCAGTTTCAAGCCGGGATCGCGGAGTTTGCGCGGTAAGCGCGGCGGCGGTGATCGCCCAGACAGCCAGGTTGAGATACTTCACGTTAGAAAGTGTACAGCGCGGACGGTGCTCACGCAAACATACCCGAACGCCCCTATCGATCAAATGTGATGATGATGGCCTTGTTCCCGATGCTGAAGGATGTAGGCTTCTAAGAGTCCCCGATTCGGGTGCTGACGAGGCGACAACAATGTGTGTCCTCCGCCGGGGGGTAAGAAATCCGACGCAGGGTGCCATTCGTTCATGGGTTGTGTCTCAGCCAGTTTCTCAATACGCGGCAGTACCGGCTTTTCGGTTCGAATCCCTTCGGAGGCCCAGCAAACGAGCCCTCCCAGGAGCCAATGCAATGCGCCGACCAGTAAGAGGATGTGTTCCTGGGTCCGGGTCAGGTTTCGGAGCAGGATATTCGCCATAGCGACTACTCCGCAAACTACGCCCAGATAAAACCACCAAAGCACCCATGGGTGCACGCGAATCACCATCAGCGGACTCGATTTCGGAAAGCTCATGGCCGATATGCCTCCCTTTCCTACTTTCAGGATGACGCGAAGTGATTTGGTTTTGTATAACGCCGATGGGGTAGGACAAAGGGCCTGGCGAGGCTAGTTTGCTATCCTAAACGTATGTCGCAAAAGGGCGTCGACCATCACCTGAAAGCGGCGGAGCTGCTCGACCACGCCGCCCAGCACCAGCGCAGCGCGGCGAAGTATCACAGCGCCGGTGAATTTGAAAAAGCCGCCCATCATGCCATGATTTCTCACGGCCACCTGATCCATGCGATGGAGCACGTCGAAGGGGCCAGCAAACACTTGGCGGAGAACCACGACTCGCACGAATAAGGCCCGCTCACCGGGAAATTAGGCCCGTTCACCAGATTTTCCCCCCATTCGTATTGTGACCGCCGTCATAATAGGCGATTACCTTAATAATGGATTGTCGGCGCATCGGGATCGTTACGGCTCTGTTCACTCTCCCGGCCTTTTCGCAGGAAAGCTTGATCTCGAAGAACGATGCGGTGCGGCTCGCGTTCGCATACAATCAGTCGCTACGCGCGAACCGGTTGAACGTCGATCAATCGAAGGCCAACGAAGTGACCGCTTCGCTGAAGCCGAATCCGACGGTCAGCGTGGGCGCGGATGCTTTTCCGATTTTCGCTCCGCAAACCATTCGATTCGACACTCAAATCTATTCGGTCGGTTCGAGCTACACGGTGGAGAAGGGCGGGAAGCGCGAAAAGCGCGTGGTGGTGGCGAAGGACAATACACTGGCTGCCACACAAAGTGTCGCCGACAATGAACGGACCTTGCGGTTTCAAGTGGTCCAGGCTTTCATCAACGTCTTGCTGGCGAAATCCGTGCTCCTGCTGGCCAAAGACGACCTCGCGAATTTCTCCCAGGAAGTGGATCTGAACCATGCGCGGCTGGTGGCGGGCGATCTCGCGGAAGGCGATTACTTGAAGCTGTCGATCCAAAAACTTCAATTCGAGCAGGACGTTTCCGCCGCAGTTTTGGGCCTGGTGCAGGCGAGGGCGACGCTGCGGCAGCTCCTGGGGTATCAATCCGTGACCGACGATTTCGACGTGAAGGGAACGCTGGAGAACACCAAGCCAACGGTCGCGCTCAGCGACCTGGAGAAGAAGGCGCTCGATTCGCGGCCGGATCTTCAGGCGGCGCATACCGGGGTGACTCTGGCGAATGATACGGTTTCGCTGGCATTCGGGAATCGCGCGAGGGATTGGACGTGGTCGGGCGATTATTCGTACCAGTCGCCTACCCAGAGCGGAGCCGGTCTGGCGTTTTCGATGGACCTTCCGATTCACGATCGAAATCAGGGCGAGATCGCGCGCAGCCAGGCGGCGGTGAAGCAGTCGATTGAAACCGAGGCGTCCACCAAGGTGGGCGTTCAGACCGACGTCGTTAATGCGTACTACGGTCTGAAGAGCAACGAAGAAATTGTGAACCTATATGAAAGCGGCTACTTAAAACAAGCCGCGGATTCGCGCGATATCAGCAATTACGCCTTTCAGCGCGGCGCGGCGACGATTCTCGATTTGCTCGACGCGGAACGGAGTTACCGGGCGACGCAGCTTGCCTACAGGCAAGCGCTGGCGGCGCAAATGATCGCGGCGGAGCAGGTGAATCAGGCGGCGGGAGCGCAGGTGATTCCGTGAAGCTGCTCATCGTGACGGCGGCCCTGCTGACCTGTTCGTGCGGTCTATATAAGAAAGCCGCTCCAGCCTCGGCCGCGGCGCAGCAGGATGAAGCGGCGCTGTTCGAAGTACCGTCGAAGCAACTTCCCCAATTGAAAATCGCCGAAGTCCGCCGGACTTCCTGGTCGACGGTGGTTCGCACCACGGGAACGGTGGATTGGGACGCCGATCATACGACGCAAGCGATCACGCAAGTGAACGGGCCGATTTCGAAATTGCTGGTGGATCTAGGCAGCCGGGTTACGGCGGGTCAACCTTTGCTGTATGTATCGAGTCCGGATGTAGCGACCGCGATTTCTACTTACAAGAAAGCTCGCAACCGCCAGGACTATTCGAAGAAAACTCTGGATCGAAGCAAGGACCTGCTGGATCACAAGGTGATCGCGACGAAGGATATGGAAGCCGCCGAACAGGATTATAACGACGCGCGGGCGGAAACGGAGAACGATTTGCAGGCGCTGAAGATCTTTGGCGTCACCCAGCAGGAGATCGATGACGCGGAGCATCAAGGCACGGCGATCAATCCGCAACTGGCGGTGCGGTCGCCGATTTCCGGTATTGTCGTGCAAAAACTGGTCACGCCCGGTCTGGTGATTCAAGCCGGCACCACGGCCTGCTTCACGATCAGCGACAACTCCACCGTGTGGGTGCAGGGTCACATTTACGATCGCGATCTGGAAGCGGTTCGGGTGGGGGATGCGGTCGAAGAAACCGATTCATCCTTCCACCGGACCTTCCACGGCGTCATCGGGTATATCGAAGCTCTGATAGATCCGGCGACTCGAACCACGTCGGTTCGCATCGTCACCAAGAATCCGGATGGCCTGCTGAAGAAAGACATGTTTGTGGATGCGGTGATCCATACCAAGTCCGGAAGATCGGTGCTGACGGTGCCGACCTCGGCGATTCTGCGGAATGACGAGAATCTGCCGTTCGTGTATGTGGAGGCCTCGCCTGCGAAGTTCGCGCAGCGGTTAGTGAATATCGGCACGGAGCAGGGCGATCAAACTGAAATTACGAGTGGATTGAAAGAAGGCGAGAAAGTTGTCGCACAGGGTAGCGTGTTCCTCCAGTTTGCGAACAGCAACCAATAACGTCCACCCATGATTGCACGCATCGTATCCTTCGCCCTTTCACAGCGCTTCGTCATCCTGGCGGGGGCGCTGGCGTTGATGATCTGGGGAGCGGTCTCCTTTCAGAAGCTGCCGATCGACGCGTATCCCGATCTGTCTCCGCCGCACGTCGAAATCATCACGCAATGGCCGGGGCACGCCGCCGAAGAAGTGGAGCGGCTGATCTCGGTTCCGCTCGAAGTGGAGATGAACGGCATCCCCAAGATCGAAGCGCTGCGCTCGATTTCGCTGTACGGGCTTTCGGCTTTGGAGATGAATTTCGAATATGAGATCGATCCGTATTTTGCGCGCGAGCAGGCGTTTGAACGGATGGCGAACGCCACACTTCCGGCCGGTATCTCGCCGGGTGTTTCTCCGCTGTTCAGTCCCAGCGGATTGATCTACCGCTATGTCCTGGTGAGTTCCGACCGCACTCCGCAGGAGCTAAAGACCATCGAGCAATGGCTGCTGGAACGGCGTTATCGCGCGATTCCCGGAGTCGCCGACGATTCCAGCCTGGGCGGCACCACGATGCAGTACCAGGTGAATGTAATCCCTACCGGCTATTCTCCCGGGGAGTGACGGTTCCACAAATCTTCCAGCAGCTGAGCACCAACAATTCGAACGCCGGCGGCGGATTTTATTCCCAGGGCGGCCAATTCTATTACATCCGGGGATTGGGCCAAGTGAAGACCACGGAAGACATCGGCAATGTCGTGGTGGCGACGAATAACGGGATCCCGACGTTTGTTAAGGACGTGGCGAAGGTCGAGATCGGGGATGCGGTCCGGCTGGGCGAGTTCGGCTATATGAAACAGGACGACGCGGTAGAGGGCGTGATCCTGATGCGCGTCGGCGAGCAGGCGCAAGTGGTGTTGAAGCGAGTGGAGGCCGAGACCAAAGAACTGAACGCCCACGTGCTGCCGCCGGACGTCAAGATTGTTCCCTATTACGATCGCAGCGGTTTAATCGAGGAAACCACCACCACCGTGGAACAGAACCTGATCCGCGGCATGATTCTGGTGCTGATCGTCCTGGGAATATTTCTATTCAACCTTCGCGCCGCGATTATCGTCGCGATCACCATTCCGTTCGCCCTGATGTTTTCCTTCATTTGCCTGGATTGGAGGCACATCCCGGCCAATCTGCTGTCGATCGGCGCGATCGACTTCGGCATCCTGGTGGATGGCGCGGTGGTGATGGTGGAGAACGTCTTCCGGGAGCTGGCGGCTCGGGAAGGCACGGATTACGATCTGATTTACGTGATCCGGGCAGCGGCGAAGGATGTCGAGCGTCCCATCTTTTATGCGGTCGCGGTGATCATTGCCGGATACCTGCCGATTTACGTGCTGACCGGCCCTTCGGGAAAGCTGTTTCAGCCGATGGCGGACACCATGGGATTCGCGCTGGTCGGCTCTGTGATCTGCGCTTTAATCCTGCTGCCGGTGTTGTGTTCTTACCTGCTGCGCGGCAAGATCCACGAGCCCAGAGTATCGTTCTTCAATTTCATTCGCCGCGGCTATGGCGTGTTGCTCGGCTGGTGCTTGCGTAACCGGACGGTGTCGACGGTGCTGCTGCTGTCCGTGTTCGCCGCATCACTGCTGCTGATCCCACTAATCGGCGCGGAGTTTATGCCTCATCTGGATGAAGGAGCCCTGTGGATGCGTGCGACTGCGCCTTACACGATCTCCTTTGAGGAGGCATCGAAGCTCTCTCCGCAGATCCGCGATATCCTGCGCACCTTTCCGCAGGTAACCACGGTGGCGAACGAATTGGGACGTCCCGACGACGGCACCGATTCCACGGGTTTTTTCAACAACGAGTTCTACATCGGGTTGCAGCCTTACTCCCACAGCGCGTGGAACGGGAAAGTTCACAACAAGAAGCAACTGGTGGATGCGATCAATGAAAAGATGTCGGCGTTTCCAGGTGTCATTTTCAACTTCACGCAGCCGGCCGAAGATGCCGTGGACGAAGCCGAGACGGGGTTAAAGAGCTCGCTCGCGGTGAAGATTTTCGGGGGCGATCTGGCGACGCTCGAAGAAAATGCGCGGAAGGTGAAGCGGATTATCTCGAAGGTCCCCGGGATCGTCGACATTACGGTGGTGCGCGAACTGGGCCAGCCGAGCCTGATCGTGACTCCGAACCGGGAAAAAATTGCGCGAATACGGATTGAACGTCGACGACGTGAATACGATGGTCGAAACCGCGATGGGAGGCAAAGCCGCGTCCCAGGTGATTCAAGGCGAGCGCCAGTTCGACCTGATCGTGCGCATGCAGGAACCATTTCGCAAGGACGCCGACGCGATCAAGAATATGCTGATTGCCACGCCGAACGGCCAGCACCTTCCCCTGAGCCAGTTCGCGGATATTAAAGTGAACAGCGGGGCGTCGTTCATCTATCGCGAATCGAACTCGCGCTTCATCGGGGTTCAGTTCAGCGTCCGCAATCGCGACTTGGCGGGCGCGGTGGAAGAGGCCCGGCGCGAAGTGGATCGCCAGATGAAGCTGCCGCTCGGCTATACGTTCGACTGGGGCGGCGAGTATAAAGACTATCTGGCGGCGCGGGAGCAGATGAAAATCATCGCGCCGCTGACCATCGTCCTGATTCTTCTGATCCTGTTCGCGCTGTATGGGAATTTGAAATTTCCGCTGATCATTCTATTCAGCGTGCTGGTAACCGAGCCGGTGGGAGGACTGCTGGCGCTTTGGTACACAGGAACCAACTTCAGCGTTTCATCGGGGCTGGGATTCGTCGCGCTGATGGGCGTGGCGGTGCTGACCAGCGTGATTCTTTACTCCTTCATCAACAAGCTGCGCCTGGAAGGAAAAGACATCATGACGGCGACGTACGAGGCGTCGCTCTTGCGGCTGCGGCCGATCATGATGACGGCTCTAGTGGCGTGCATCGGCTTGCTGCCCGCGGCCACCTCGACAGGAATCGGAAGCGATTCGCAGAAACCATTCGCGATCGTGATCGTGGGAGGGCTGCTGTCACGCCTGGTCCTGTCGATCTTTCTGGCGCCGGTGCTTTACGCGATCGTGGCCCGGCGCGACGATGTTCTGAAGGTCTGAGTTGATTTCGGGAAGCGACTATTCGGGAAGACCGCTCTGGTCACGCGTATTTGTGACACGATTGGAGTAAGCATTTGATGCGTAAAGTGGAAAAGGGATCTCCTGGGCGGTTAGCGAAGTCGCGACATGCAACGGCGGGAGAATGTGGGAAATGCTCTGTCCTGTTTTTCCCCTCCAGACATCCGCGACCCCCAATGAGCCGCGACTAAAAGGAGCGGTCAATCCCGCATTACAAACAGACCTACCAATAACTAGGAGCCTCCTGTTTTCCCTATTTTCCTTCCTTGTTACTTGCTCCGCGGCGGTGGCGGACTTCTAGAAGTTTTCCGTGGGCACCTTGCTTCCGCTCTCTACGATCAAAACCTCGACTGGACTCTGCCGTTTTTCGAGTTTCAGACCATACCGCTTTTCAAGAGCCCGGGAAGCAAAGTCGAAAAGTGCATCCCTCATCTCTCGGTAACTTTGAAACTGTAAATCCTTCGGGTCGAAGTTCGCGAAATCCAGCGTGAGATCGAACTGGCCTTGAAGGCCGGTTTCATCAGTTACCTTTTCCAGCGGCATGTTGCCCATCGGACTCGCCATAGCATTGGCGACAGATGTCATCGGGACGTTCTTCATGAGAAATTTTCCGCCCTCCCGGCTTACTGCCGGGCGGCCCGGGATTTTGAATCGGCGGCAGGTTCTTTACTCCGTTAATACTCACGATCAGCACACCGATGGATGACATCCTTGTCTCGTGCCGCACCTTGAGTTGAAAGCGCTCGTGGAGGAGTGTATGCATCACATTCGTCTGATTTCGTCTTGGGAAACAGGATGGCCAGCGTTGGCTGTCACATCATAGCTCTCGCTCCTAATTCAGCCGGGACCCTCGACATCGACGACGCCATATGCCCACTGCAGGAGGCCGCGTAATGGCGCATGGACGGCTGCGCAATCCATTTGGTACACTGTTGGAACCCTTGCGTTTCAGGCCGATTGCGCACTTCTAGTACATTCGAACGGCGGCTACCTCAAAATCCGTGCGGGAGCCGGGTTGTCGCAATCAACAACTGAGTCATAACGGTGCTGACCGCCTGATTTCGCATATTTCCTCTTCGCCTGATCGGACGAACAATGGTTACCGGTGTGCAGCGTAAACGAGCATTCGCGTATGATAAAACATAGAAAACATGAGAAACAGAGACGCAATTGAGAGAACAGGGACAGATGAAGATACCCCGCATGCGTGGGGGAAAACAGGGACAGACGAAGATTTCCCCGCGTTTTGGAGAGTTGTTGGGGAAAACAGGGACAGACGGGGAATTCCACATTTCCGTGGAGAGTTTCTCGGACGCACGGACACTAGATTTCATGCCAAGACTCGCGCGAGCCGTTATCCCCCAGTGTCGGCATTACATCACGCAGCGGGGAAATGAGCGCCGCGAGATTTTCTTCACGCCAGCGGATCGCGAAGTCCGCCTTGGTCCTGCTGAAGCACCATGCGGAGCTCTATCCGACCGACGTGCTCGGGTTCTGTCTCATGACCAACCACGTGCATCTGTTGCTGCGGCCGCATTCCGCGCCATCGCTGGCCCAGCTTATGCGAATGGTGCAGATGCGGTACTCGCAGTATCGTCATGCGGGGGAAAACAGGGACAGACGAGGATTTCCCGCATTTCGTGGAGAGTCTCTCGGACGCACGGACACTAGATTTCATGCCAAGACTTCGCGCGGCCGTTATCCCCCATGTCCGCATCACATCGCGCAGCGGGGAAATGAGCGCCGCGAGATTTTCTTTACGCCCGCGGATCGCGAAGTCTACCTTGGTCTGCTGAAGCACCACGCGGAGTTCTATCCGACCGACGTCTCATGACCAAACACGTCGTCTGGTTCTGCGGCCGCATTCCGCGCCATCGCTGGCCCAGCTTATGCGAATGGTGCAGAATGCGGTACTCCCAGTATCGTCATGCGGTGGAGGGCGGAAATGGGCACCTGTGGCAGAGCCGCTACTATTCGTGCGCGGTTGAGCCGCAGAGGCTCGGAGCGGTGATGCGGTATGTGGAGACCTGATCAGGGTCAGAATCAGTTGTTGCTTGAGCTCGCGGGCTTTTCCCACAGGAACTCTGCAGGAACGTGTCCATGCGGCTGAGCGTGTAGATCCAACGGCTGTGCAGCAGCGATTCGTGCACGTCGCCGGAAAAACGGCCAGCTCGTAATACACGTCGCGCTGGCGCAGCAGTTCACCAGGCCGGTCATCTGTTGGAAGGCCACGTTGCGGTCGTCGTCGCCCTGGATCAGCAGTACCGGCGATTTCCAGCCGTCAATTGCGCCGATCGTCGAGACTGGTCGGCGACGTCTTGGGATCGAGCGAGCTGCCCCATAGGTGCACGCCCGCAAGGTCAACACCGGCCTTGAAGATATCGGAGTTGCGCGCCAGGGCCTGTGACGTGAGAAACGCCGCCGTATGAAAGCCCCGAGATCCCGATCCGGTTCGGATCGACATCGGGTCTTCGACTGCAATACTTGCCGCCAGCGACGGACGTCCTGATACTGGCTGTTCCGGCGCCAGCGGTCTGGGCGCAGTGCGGAGGTGGCCGTACCCGACGCCGCTGCGGTAGTTAATCGACATCACGACGTAGCCCTGGCTGGCCAGCCATTGTTGATGCCGTAGGCCCAGTGATAAAACTGCATGTAGTGATAGGCGGGCATCATCTGCCGGACCGGTCCGCCATGCACGAAGACGATGGCGGGACGCCGGTCGCCCGGTTTCAAGTCCTTGGGTAGGAATAGCTGATTGTGGATCTCCATGCTATCGGCGGCCTTGGTGATCACGATCTCCGGTTTCACGTGCGCTCCGTGGGGAAGCCCGGCCGCGAGGTGGGGAAGACGATTTTCTGTGCGGCGGCCGCGGGGTGGGTCCTTGCTGGCCAACTTCCACATGCCTATCGATTGGGGCAGTTCCAACTGGCGTCAGGGTCGCCAGATACTTGCCGGATGCGAAGGGGGCCGGGGATGTCTCAACGCCTTCACCGGAGTGAGCTGTACCGGCGTGCCGCCTGAGGCTGGCACAGCCCAGATGTGGCGGCGCTCGATATCCTTGGCGTTGGTGCAGTAATAGAAGGTCTTGCCGTCCGCCGAGGTCGCAAACAGATGTCTGATTCTTCAATGAGCCCGTCGGTGGTGGTCAGCAGCACGGGCCGCGCGGACGCGTCGGTGAGGTTGATCGAGTAATAGCGCTCCCGTTCATCCACCGGCCGCGCCGGGCTTTCAGCCGAGGCTGGTTCCGGTTCCGCGACGGGGGCGCCGCCGCGTCCACCACGGCCACCCCGCCCGCCTCTGCCGCCGCGTCCAATCCGCGAGAAACTCGAAGATGACGAGATCGCCAGCGAGCCGG
>CAVPKR010000074.1:0-22772 GCA_963705675.1 Terriglobia bacterium | reverse complement strand
GCAGCTGCGACGTGAATCGGCTGACTGATGCGGATCGGGCCAGGGTAGGACGTTGAACAGAGAACCACCTGTTGCTTCGCCAGCATTTGTCGATCCAATCGTCAGCATCATAAGTGTAAATAATTCTGCAATAGACTGACTCCAATTTCGGATGCGACTGGAACCCATGGTACCATTGCCTCTTCTCTACTCCAAGTCCTAAGGCTTGCTTTCTCCGGGTAGTTCTGTATAATATGGTGAATAGCGAAGCGATATTGTCGTTCCATGTCCGGTGATCCAGACTTGATTTCGACTTTAAAGGAGGTGGCAAAGCTGCTTACACCTTCCGAGATGGCCTTTTTGATCATATCATTGATTTCCGTCTTGTGTCTTTTCAAGTATTTATCAGCAAGACCGATACGCCAAAGATTTCTAAGAGAGTGCCCACCTTCTGACCTCCTTATCATTACAGGTAGCTGGAGACGTTCGCGAGATCCTCCAGGGACCCGAGGCCCTGGCTCGCCCTGGTCGAACTGCTGGTCCGCCAGGGGAGGGCGGGCCGGGAGGGTGCCTATGACAAGGCGGAGGCCTGCGTGGACCGGGCCGGGGCAGCAGCTTGGCGACCGGGTCGAGCTGCGGCTGGCCCGCATGCAGCTCGCATCGATCCGAGGCGGGCCCCAGGCCGTGCCGGCCCTGATCAAGCTGGGCGAGGGCCTGGAGCCCTTCTCGCGGGAGGACCGCCGGCGGTTGCTGACGACGCTGGCCGCCGAGCTGGCCGCGCGGGCAGGACGTCAAGGGCGCCGGCGTTCACACCCTGGAACGGCTCATCCTCCACCGAGCCCCAGGACCTGTCGCTGCGATTCCAGCTCTTCGACCTGACGCTGCGGTCCCGCGACGACCTGCGGGCCGAGAAGTTGATCGGCGAGATCGGGAAACTCGACGGGCAGTTCGGCCAGCTCTACGAGGCCAGGTACAAGGCCTGGCAGGGGCGCGGCGAAACCGACCTGGTGAAGAAGGAGAAGCTGCGAGTCGAGGCCCGCGGCCGCTCGGCGAGCTGAGGGAGCGCCGCCCGGACTGGGGGCAGGTCCCGCTGGCCCTGGCCCGGATCGATGAGAGGAGCTCGCGCGAGGCCGCGACCGCCGCGGCGCGGAGGCAGCGAGTTGCTCGAGTCGGCCATCACTCGTATCGCCGGGCCGATCGAGCTGGGCCTGCGCGACGGCCGGTGCCCGCACTTGTCCAGCTCCTGTCGCGGCCCGAGGGCGGGGAGGCCATGGATTTCGTCGACCGGATGCCCGAGGGGGGTCCAGCTCCCCAGCGACCTCGAGCGGATGGCCGTGCAGACGGCCATGGCCAATCGCGACTTCCGCCGGCCGAGGAGCTGGCACGCAAGGCCATCGCGGCCAAGCCCGAGGACTTCGAGCGGCGGGTGTGGCTGGCCGTCGTCCTGATCGAGGACCGCCGCCTCGACGAGGCCAAGGCCGTGCTCCGCCAGGCGGTCGACGCCGATAAGGCCGACCCCGACCGCTGGTCCACCCTGGTCCGGTTCTGAGGTGCAGACCCGCCATCCCGACCAGGGCCGAGCAGATCGTCCAGGAAGCCGAGGCCCACTCGCCAAGACGCCGCTGGCCCTGGCCCAGTGCTGCGGGATCGTCGGCAAGGCCTACCAGGCCAGCGAACCCGACCGGGCCAGGTCGTGGTACGACCGGCGCGCGATGGTTCGCCAGGGCCCAGGAGGCGCTGAAGGACCCCCATGACCCGACGGTCCGGCGCCGCCTTGCCGAGTTCCTCCTCCAGACCAACCCCGCCGAAGCCGAGGCCCCGCTCAAGGAGATCCTCGCGGCGGCCGCCGACGGCAAGTCGCCCGACCTCGCCGCCTGGGCCAGACGCAGCCTGGCGCAGGTCTACACCGCCGCGAACCCACCGCGGACCGCCGAGGCCCTGGCGCTCTTCGACGGCCCGGGCGCAAGGGGGCGTCGCCGACCCCGACGACCTGCGCATCCTGTCCATGGTGCATGAGGCCCAGGGGACGCCGGAGGCACGCCGGCAGGCCGTCGGCGACCTCGAGTCGCTGATCGGCCGCGAGTCGGCCACGCCCGATGACCGGCGCCGGCTGGCCATGCTCCTGGACGCCGCCGGCAAGTGGCCCCAGGCCCGCGAGCAATTCCGCCAGCTCGTCCTCCGCACCGAGGGGGGCCGCGACACCGAGACGCTCCGGCTGCGGCCCCTCTACCTCGCCCTGTTCGTCGAGGCCCTGGCCCGCCACCATCAGCCCGGCGACGATTCCGACCTGGCCGAGGCCCGGCAGATGGTCGCGAAGCTCGGCCCGCTCCAGGGCGCGGCGCCGGGGCCGGTCCTCCTGGAGGCCCAGATCGACAGGGCCGCCGGACAGCTCGAGGCGGCCACGGCCGCGGATCCGCGACTTCGCCGGCCGGCCCGGCCTCACCACCGCGGATCGCTCGCGCCTGGCCGCCGCGGCCGAGCGGATCGGGCTGCTCGACGCGGCCGAGGCGATCTACCGCCGCATCGCGGCCGAGCCGCCCGCCGACACCAACGAGTTCCCGCTGGTCATCTTCCTCGCCCGCCACGGCCGCCTCAAGGATGCCGTCGACCTTGCGAGACCCTCTGGGCCAAGCCTGCGACTCCGCGAGAACGGTGGCCGCCGCGTGCATCGGCATCCTCAGCGACCCCGGCATCCCCGCCGACACGGTGCAGCTCGTCGCGTCATCGGCTGGATGAGCGGTGCGCGGCCGAGCGCCGCGGTCGATGATCTACCTCCTCGGCATGGGCAACCTCAACGAGCGGCTGGGCGAGTACCGCAAGGCCGAGGAGATGTACCGCACCGCCATCAAGGCCAACGACCGCGAAGGCATCGCCTCCAACAACCTCGCCTGGCTGATCGTGCTCCAGCGGCCAGCGGGGCAGCGAGGCCCTCGCCCTGATCAACAACGCCATCCGGGCCAAGGGGGCATCCCGGAGTATCTCGACACGCGCGGCATGATCTACCTGAACGCCGGCGAGAAAGCGCGCCGTCGCCGACCTCGAGAAGGCCCTCAGGGCCGCCCCCAGCCCCCCAAGTATTTCCACCTCGCCCAGGCCTATCTCCAGCTCAACGACAACGAGAAGGCCCGCAGGCCCTCAAGGACGGCAAGACCCGGGGATTCCCCTCGGCCTCCACCCCCTGGAGGAGAACGCCTACAAACAGGTCTCCAGCAAGCTGGGCATGCCCTGAGTCGCTCGCTATGTGGCCGGCTCCGGCTCAGGCGGCGATCTGCCTGAGGTAGGCGCCGTAGTCGTTGGGGATGCGATCGGCCAGCCGGAGCACCTGCTCGGCCGTGATGAAGCCCATCCGGAAAGCCACCTCCTCGTCGCAGGCGATCTTGAGGCCCTGCGCGACTCGATCGCTTCGACGTAGTCGCCGCCTGGATCAGGGACTCGGTCGTGCCGGTATCCAGCCAGGCGGACCCGCGGCTGAAGACTCGACCTGGAGCTGCCCGCGGGCGAGGTAGGCCCGGTTCACGTTGGTGATGATGTGCACCTAGCCGGGCCTGATGATCTGCTATGGCTTCTCACATCAGCTGTTCTGTCAAAATATAATAAATGATATTGAAGAAGGAAACTGAAGCTGAACAAAGTTCACAGCCGTACATATATATAATGGATGTTTATATTCTGAATGGTATCACGCAACTATACAATTTGGTGATAGGCGCATATATGGACCGGTATTTACAAGATCATGAAACCTCTTTGCAGCGAGACCACGATTCACCATGCATGGACCTCTGGAAATCGATCCTCGTAATTATCCGTTTGCCCATGACCAAGGTATTGCCAGGCCTAACAAGTCCATCACGGAGCATCGGTGGAACCCAAAACAGAAGCTCATGATTTGAGCCCATTATCCAACCATCTTCCATTTTTGAGCGATGAGTGAATGAGTCGAATCCGTACCAGCCGACTGGCGCGAGTGGAAAGTGAATGCCGCCAGCGCCAGCTCTCTCGCAGCAACGCTATTGCGGGATCGCGACCAGGCGCTGCTGTTCCGGACGCTTGCCACCCTGCGAACCGATATCGCGCTGTTCGAAAACGTAGACCAATTGAAATGGAACGGCCCCACCCCCGCTCTGGACGCCATCGCGGCGCGATTCGACGCCGCGATCACAGAGCCCAAACCCACGCGCTAGCTAATGAGAGTTCTTGTAGGAAACCGAGGTCGGATCGCTGGCGCAGAAAGGGCTGATACTTCGATAACAGCTCGGAGTTCCGGGCCGCGGCATACCGTTTGACGAGGGAGTGCTCAGGATGATGTTCTGCCTGGTCTTGGCGCTGATGTAGCGTCCCAGTTGATCCGCATTCTGAAAATGCGGAGTGTTCGGGTACCCCAGCCACTGGGCCGCGTATCCGGCTTGTTGCCAATGCGGCGCCGCCTGCATCAGCCAGTAGATGGCTTGCGCGCGATTTGCCGGCACTCCACGGCCGAATTCGTAGTTGAAACCGAGTTCTACCTGCGCATCCAGACTGCCGCAGCGGGCGGCGGCCAGAAAATAACGGTCGGCCTTAGCCAGGTCAGGCGCCACCTGAGAATAATAGAAGCCGAGATCGGAAATAGCTCCCCGATGCCCCTGTTCAGCGGCCGCATTCAAGTAGCGAAATCCCGCCTGAGCATCCGGCTGGCGTCCGTAGCCAAACATGTAAAGCTGCCCCATCAACTCCTGCGCGCGCGGATGATTGTGCTGCGCAGCGACGCTAAGGTAATGAAAAGCGGCCGAATATTGCTTCTGAACGAAATAGGAGCTGCCGCGCTGAAAATTCTCTTCGGCGATCGGGTCGGAGGATCGATAACCAGCCGGTGCGAAGCAAGTGGACGGCTGTGCGCTTAGAGCAACCGCGAACGAAAGAGCCAGGAAGGAAGCCGGGATTCTCATAGAATCTCCTTACAAGAAGCTCAGGCGAGCGCAGTAGCTCGAAATTAGCGCATCGGAAAAATTATTTCGAGGATCGAGGGCCGGAGACCGGCTTGCTAGAGACTCTTGCCAAGGTGTCGAAGCCAAATACTTCGCCGCGGCCGGCGATGGTGATACCAATCGAGTACATACAGGAAGCAACCGCCGGCAGCGTGACGAGGAACATTTCGATCCCTGTTAGCCCGGGTCCATTAGAAACAACAAAGAAGTTTGAAACCTTAGAATCTGGACTTCTCTTTAGCTCGTCTACGATCCAAAATCCAGCGTTGCATACAGGGACGACCCACGCCCATCGTCCTCCCGATTCAATCGCGCGCGGAAAGACCGCCTGCATTCTAGATCCAAGGACCAGGCCCTGAAGCGAAAAGACAAAATAGCTAAGGATCGAACTATGCTTGTCTCCTAGAAGCAAGTCCAACAGAAGAGTCGCCATGGCACCCAGCAGCAATCCGCCCAGCGGAGCCAGTATCAACTGAGTCACGAAGAGTGAGGCCGAGAACCCCCTCTCGGAAGCGCCGTATGATTCAAACACTGGATCGGCTCATCCGATCATTCCCGTCGCTCGACGCGAGCATCAGTGGCATTACTTCGCCGCGATCGCCCTGACAGCCGACCCGCCATACAACCGCCGATACACGTCCGCATTCCGCAGGACCGTCTGTATATAAGCCCGAGTCTCGCTGAACGGCACCGTCTCGATAAACTCCGCAGGCTCCCGGAATTCGCCCCAGCTTAGCCACGATCGCGCCCGCGATGGACCGGCGTTGTATGCCGCCAGCGCCGCTTCGAAGTGTCCGCCCAGGCTGTCGACAATCGATTTCAGGTAGAACGACCCCAGCTCCAGATTCACCACCGGCTGGAATAATCGAGCCGTCGTGTACGCCTTCACCTTCAGCCGGCGGCTCAATTCGCGGCCTGTGCCCGGCAGGATTTGCGTCAGCCCCCGCGCATTCGACCGCGACACCGCCTTCGGATTAAACTCGGACTCCTGCCGGATCAGCGCCGCCATCAGGAACGGGTCCAGGCCGTTCTGTTTGGCGTACCGTTCCATATCGTCGCGATATGGCATCGGAAACGCGAGCTTCCAGAACTCAGCCGGCGCCGAATCGAGGGGCAAATATAGATACCCCGATGCGTACCGCTTGATGTACCGCATGGCCTGGTCGGGAGACGATTTCTGCGCCGATAGCATCGCCAGCTCAAACGCCATCACCTGCGGTTGATCTTCCGTCTGCGCCCCGAACCGCAGCTCGCCTTCCGCCCAATCGTCAAACCCCGCCAGCGCCAGCAGCCGCGCCCTTTCGATTCTCAATCGAGCAGCGGGGTTCGCCTCGAAACTGATCTTCCGCATCCGCTGCGGAAACCCGACGCTCTTCAGGAAATCATTCACCGTCGGAGAAGGTTTCACTTCCACCTGCGCCTGCCGGTCCCGAGCCAGCACCGTGTAGTAATAATTCGGATACTCGCGAACGATCTCGTCGTAATACGCGCGGGCCGACGCCTTATCGTCTGCCGCTTCCGCCAGCCGGCCCAGGAAATACAGCGCCGCCGAAGAATCCTCCGACGCTGGAAACAGCCGCAGATGCGCCCGCAGCATCTCCGCCGCATCCGGACGCCGCCGCAAATAATGCCCCCAGGCGACCTTCCAGTGGCACACCGCTGCCTGTGGATCTTTCGGAAACGACTCGTAACAAGCCCGGTACAGCGGCTCATAAACTTCGAGTTCATTGACGATCAGGTGCGAATTCGCGTCCGAGATCAGCGCTTCCAGCCGCCACTTCGATTGCGGATACAGCCGAGCCAGCTTGTCGAGCGTCGCATGCACCTCATCCTGATTTTTCAGCCGCCGCGCGCACAGCGTCACATAGCTGAGCCGCTCCGCATCCGCCTCCGGCGCCGAAACTTCCAGCGATTCCAGGTACCGCTTCGCCGCCAGCGTATCCTTCGCCTCATAATCCGCGACCCCGATCCGCACCCGGGCCACGTCGCGGTCCTCGCCGCCCAGCTTCGGCGCGATCGCCTCCAATTCCTTCTTCGCGCGCGCCGGGCTACCGGATTTCAACAGCTTCAGCGCCCGCCCCAGCATGGCGTTCGGCATCGCCGGCGGATACGAATCGCCCAATTCGGCGCGCAATCCGTTCAATTCCGATTCCGCCTGACTCGCTTCCGCCGAAAGCGGGAACCCGTAATAAACATGCTGGTAGTAAACCGCCGCGCTGACCCGGTCTCCGGAGGCCGCGAACGCTCCGGCCATCGCCAGATCGCCGCCCGGCTGCGGCAGCGCCTCGTATTTCTTGCGCAAAATGTCGACCGCGGATTTGGGATCGCCGCTCTTCAGATACGCTTGCGATGCGAGCATCACAGCTCGCGCGGCCAGCGGCGACGGCGGAGTCTGGGCCCAAACCGCTTCGAGAGTCTTCGGAACCTTGGCGTAATCCTGCGAATCGAACCGCGCAGTGGCCAGCAGCCACGCGACGTAATCCCCCAGCTTCGGAAGCTTCTTCTCGAGCGGCTGTAAACTGGCGATCGCCGCGGGATAATGCCCGGCATCGATCGCCGCCGACGCGCTTTTCAAATCGGCAAGCGGATCCGTCGCGCCCGTCGCAAGGAACGCGGCCGCAACCAGAAGCGTTTTAGATAAGTGCGCCCGGATATCCGGGACCCAGCAATGTCGCATCATCGTTCGCCAAGGCTCGAATCAATTCCGTGTGTAGATAATCGGCAGTCAGGCCGCCGTTCATGAGAAACCGCTCTTTGAATGCGCCCCGCGCCGCGTCGATGGGAGCCTGAAGTAACCCGTATAGATCCCGCGCGGTCCGTCCCGCCTTCACGGCGTCCGCCTGATAAAGCTGAATTTCGGCCACTTTGACCTTCGCGAATCGTTGCGCGCCGGCATCCACGCCGATCGCAGCCGCGGGAGCCGTCAACGCAGCCATCGAAGCGAGCACCGCGAGCGCCGCCGGGTCCCCGGAGAAAATCCTCCCGGACTCGAGCACCGCAGCGTGCCACTCCGTCCCGTTCCCCGCCGCCCGCATCCGCGAGAGAGCCCGTCCCAACTCCTCGGCCACTTCTCGCCGAGCCCGCGCAATCTCGTCGTCGACCATCCGTCTGAGCTCCGAAAATCGATCGTCGAGAGTAATTTCAGCCACCGCGCAGCTTCATTTTCGCACGAATCGCAACTATTTCAGCGAACAATTGGAATTGGTTGCGACCTCACTCCAACGCAGCCTATCATTGCTGGTTCGCGACCACCGTCGCCACGCTGGTATACCGGATCTGCCGCCCGCGGCTAGTCAAATCCAGCACGACGCGGCCATCCGATTGGCTCGCGCCCGTTCCGGTGTAGATGTCTGAGCCTTGGGCTACTTCCAGCCCCGATATCTTCCATCGGGGCCCGGCGAAAAGCTCGAAGCACCCGGTTACAGTTCGGAAATCCGCGTCCGGCGCGAAGGCAATGGATCGTCCGTGCAAATGGCCCTCCCCATGCGCGCTGGTGATCAGATCCATCCCGCTGCCGTCCGCGTCCACGCTGCCTTCGAAGTCGAGCTTCCCGCCTTTATAAGCGACGTCCTGAAGCTTCCCGTCGAACCGGTAGTGCGGAACGCGGCCCGATAAATCGATCTCCAGATCGCCATTCATCGCCCCCTGATCCGCGTGAGCATTCAGGTGTACCAGCCTCACCAGTGCTCCGTCCCACAATACCCGCGCGTTGTCCACGCGAGCCTGCGAATCTCCGGCCGTCAACGCGCCGATGGTCAGCGTCCCATCCGCTCGCCGTGCCTTCAGCCACTCCGGCACCGGAGCTGGCCCCAGCCGCAATGTCCGGGCGAAGAAGCCGCGTTCCCGCACCAGCGCCGGCGCCAGGATCTTCTCGAGCTCCGCCGCGTCCGCCACCGGAATCGCGATCTTAAATTTATGCGGACGCACCGCCGCCGGGTCCCATCGATATTCGCCGGTGAATCCGATGTCGCCCATCTTTGCCTTGAACCGGTTGACCCAAACCCGCGGTCCCGCCGTCACCACTGAAGCCGTCTGTATCCTTAACGTGTCCGCAAATCCGTCGAGCGCGATCCGCGCGTTCTGCAATTCATACTCGCCCGACCATTCGCCCGGCTCGCCCGGAGTCCATCGATACCGAGCCCACCCCCGCCACGTCCCTTGCGGCGTCTGCTCCAGCAAAGGAATCGCCGCCAGCCCGAACGATCGCAGATCCGCGACGCTCAAGCCGCGGGTCGTAATCTTCAAGTCGAGCCCCTCTCCGGAATCGAAGCTGCCTTCGATCTCCGCAGTATCGTTCTCGCCGATCCGCACCGTCGTGCTTTCGAGCAAGAATGTTTTCCCTCCCACCTCGACCGCCGCGCTCGACGCGCGTAGTGGTTGAACGTCCGGAACTCCCGGCAGCGTCACCGTGGCATCCTGCAACTCGACGTGCCCGGCCAGCCCGTCAGGCTCGCTATAGCGAACTTCGCCCGATACCGACCCCTCCGCGGCCAGCTTATCCGACATCGCCGCGCCCATGTGCCGCGCCACTTCGACCAGCGTCGCCAGCGGAATCTGCTTCAGCTTAGCCGAAGCTTCCCAGTGCGGCTGAGACAGAAAATCCCATGCCTTGAACTGCATCGGCAAAGGACCATCCGCGCTCGCCAGCTCCAGCCGCTCGCCGTGTAAATCGAGCGAGCCCTTATAGTCCACCCGCCAGCCGCCCCCGCGCTTAGGCAGTAAATCCCACCGATGTACATCGTCCACTTGCGCCGAGCCGGCCACTTCCAGCCTCGATGGAGGCCCGCTCAACTGCGCATCGAACGCGACCGTTCCATGCAGGCCGAACCCTTTCTGGTCCAGCAGGCGAGCCACCTCGGACACTTCGCTTTTCTCCAGCTCGACTTTCATATCCAGCCGCTGCGCCGTCCATCTGCCGCGCACGAAGAAATGTCCGAAGCTCTGCCAGGCTTGATCGGTGCGCGACGGCGCTCCCGAGAATCGCAGATCCACCGATCCGTCGCTCCAAGGCGAGACGTCGAAGTCGGCTTCGTGGAAATAGAACACGGACTTGGTGTCGCCAAACTTGAAATTCACGCGCCCGCCGCGCATTTTGATCGACGGCATCGCGCCCGCCGCCGCCGAAGCGCCCCCCAGCAGGAACTGAAAATTCCACGGTCCGGCGTCGGTTTTCACCAGGTTGATGCTGGTATCCTCAGCCAGCCTCAAACTCGAAAATTGGAGCTTCCGCGACAGCAATCCCAACAGCCGCAGCCGTGCCTCCAGCCTTCCCACGTAAGCGAATGGCTCGATTCCGGCGCGCGGATCTTCGTGAATGGTCACCTCTTCGACAGTGAATCCGGGCCCGGTGAAAAGATTGAAATGGACATCGCCCACCTCGACCCGCCGCCCCAGCCCGCGCTCGAGCGCGCGTTCAATCCTGGGACGCATGAACTGCAAATCGAATAGCGGCGCAGCCAACCCGACCGCCACCACCAGCGCGAGCGTGATCCAAAGAATCTTCTTCATCCCACGATGCTCCGGTACGCCAACACATCGTCGATGTCGACCAAGACTCCCGGATCGTCCACGTCCACGTATTCGATTTCACCGGCGTGCCGCTGGATCGCCGCGCGAGTCTCGGCCGTCGCAGGCTGCGCCAGAAATTCCCCAATCAGCGGCCGCGCGATGCAAACCGGATGCCCGCGGCGTCCCTCATACCGGGGAATGACAATCGCCGCTTTAATTCTTAATAACGTTGCCACCGTGCTTTCCTGAACGGTCGGACAATCCACCGGAATGAAAAGAAAACCCTCCGCCTCGCCCGGCAGTTCCACCAGCGCGCATTGCAGCGAGCTCAACTGCCCGCGATCCGGATCAGGATTTTCAATGAAGCGCGCCTCTCCGCGAACCCCGGCTCGAATCGTATCGGTATGCCGGCCCGTAACTACCATCACCGGGTCGCACTGGCAGGACAGCACGCGGATCAGGCGGTCCGCGAACGTCTCGCCTCGATATTCGAGCAGCGCCTTCGGACTGCCCATGCGTTTCGAGTCCCCCGCGGCGAGAATAATCGCCGGGATCACTTCAACAGCGCTCGCAGGTTTTCGTGCGCGAAGATCGACTTCGACAGCGACCGCCAGTCCGCCTCCGGCGCGCGCCGCACCGCGATCATTTCCGCGACCACTGAAATCGCGATCTCTTCGGGCGATTCCGCTCCGATTTCGAGCCCCATGGGCGCGAAAATCTTTTCGAAAGCGGCGCGTGGCAAGCCCTCTTTTTCGAGCTCGTGAATCACTGAAATGGTTTTGCGCTTGCTCCCGATCATCGCGATGTATTTCGCCGGCGTGCTCACCGCCCACCGCAGCACGCGCATATCGTCGCGATGCCCGCGAGTCACGATGACCAGGTAACTGGTAGAGGTGACCGCCAATTTCGGAAACACGGCTTCATACTCGTCGGCGTAAGTTTCATCCGCCTCGGGAAACCGCTCCGCATTCGCGAACGCCTCGCGATCGTCAATGATCACCGTAGCGAATCCCGCCAGATTCGCGACTTTCGAGATGCTTTTCGAAACGTGGCCGCCGCCGAAAATGAAAGCCCGCGGCTGAGGCGTCACGGGCTCGACGAAGATGTTCAATTGGCCTCCGCAGATCAATCCGTTATCGTAAGCCGCATCCTGCCCCAGGCTGAACGTCAGGTGCCGCGCCTTCCCCGTCTCAATCACCTCGCGAGCCGCCGTCCAAACCTCAGCCTCCACGCATCCGCCGCCGACGGTCCCGACGAACGACCCGTCTTCCCGCACCAGGAGCTTGGCGCTCTCATAGCTCGGAATGGACCCCTTGACCTGAACGATAGTAGCGAGCGCGCACTTCTGCCCCAGCTTCCGCAGCCGCACGATCTCGTCGTAGACATCCATCCGGTTAAATTATACCGGCACCCAAGGAGCCGCGTCCAAGAACTGGCGAGGCGTAACGATTGCAATACGCCGATAGGGGTGCATCACCAGGAGGTGGCGATCGCCGGTCACCAGAAATTGGGCCGACGCCGTGACTGCGCATTCGAGCACGCGGTTGTCGTCCGGATCGGCACAATCCGTCAAGGCTAGACCTGTTTCAGCCCGATTCGCACGACGCCACGCTCGCGAAGCCGGCATCCCGAATGCGAGTTCCGCTCCACAGAAACTTGCGCGATAGCGTCTCCTCAATCTCAGCGGCAAGTTCATCGGAGATGAACAAAGCAATCTGACCCGCTTCAGCCAGTTCCAAAACAGACATGGGATTCCCGCCGAACAGCACCGCTGAGATCCAGACATTGCTGTCCAGAACAACCGGAATCACTTGACTGGACGCGCGCGAGCACGTTTCGCCCGCCTCAATTCATGGACCGCTTCGACGACGTCGTCCTCAGTCTTGACCCCGGCGCGCCCCGCTGTCTTCCTTCCGTAAGCGTTCATCTCCTCCCACCAATTGCGGCGCTCATAATAGCGAAGCGCCTCCCGAACCAGCTCACTCATCGTGCGATTTTCTTTTCGCGCAATACGCTCGGCCCGGGTAAGCATTTCCGGAGGAAGGGTGACGGAGAGCGTCTTAGTGGTCCGCATACGATGATGGTAGCAAGACTAAGCGGGATTAAGCAGGATCGTAATCGGAGCGGCGATTGGCCCGGATTCTCAGAACGCGGACCGATTTAGGATTCTCGATCGCGCGCGCTCTATTTTAATAACCCGTTCATCGCCTTCCGGTAATTCTGAAACGCCGCCCGGCCACTCGCCGTCAATCGCGCCAGAGTCAGCGGGATCTTTCCGCGAAACGTCTTCTCGATCTCAACGTACCCCGTCTCTTCCAGCTTCACCAGGTGACTTGAAAGATTGCCTTTGGTCAACTTCGTCTCGCGCTGCAGGAATACGAAGTCGGCTTCCTTCGCTCCCGAGAGCAGCGCGACGATTTGCAGCCGCGCCGGCTCATGGATAATCCGGTCCAGCTCGTTCAAGCGGCATCCACCCTGGGATTTCGCCGCATGAATCTGCCCAGCTTCACGGCGCCCGCGATCGCCACCACCGCGCCCTCGAACACCAGTACAGAAGGAATGCTGAACATCCCCGAGCCGCTTCGATACACCCAGATCCCCAGCAACATGGAAACCCCGCCGCTCCACAGCGATTGGGTGAGCCTATACCGCAGGCCGATCACCACATAAATAATGCCGATCACCACAGGAAACCCGCTGGCGATGGCGAGCAGGACCGGCTTCTCCGCCGAAAATGGAGACGTGCCCCTGGCGATGATCGCATAGCCGGAATACACCAGCGCAAGGAATACGAAAACCGCGGCCATCAGAAAGCGGGTCGATCGGGGCCGTTTTTCAAACCCGACATACCCCCCGCGCGGCATGGTTACGCGTTCCTTCAACGTGCGGATGCCCACGGCCATCCCCAGGATCACGCAAATCCAGATGGCTTGCGCTGCGAAAATAAACCCGGGCCAACGGGACGAAATCGCGAACACGCCCCCGGCCAGAACCCAGCTCAGGCCCAACATCAGCTCCACCACGCCGTCTTCCATGGCGTAGAGCTTCGGCCGATTTACTGCCGCGTCGATATTCATATGCAGACCAGTCTGCCATACAGACCAGTCCGCGTCAAGAAGATTCTGCTTCCGACTATCCTAAAACTCTGTGCCCGATTCCTTCGACGTCATCATCATCGGCGGCAGGCCATAACGGACTCGTCACCGCCGCCTATCTCGCCCGCGCGGGACGAAAGTTCTGGTCCTCGAAGCTCGCGAGCTGGTCGGCGGATGCGCCGTCACCGAAGAAATCTGGCCGGGCTATCGCGTCTCCACGGCCTCCTATCTCTCCAGCCTCATGCAGGAAAAGTCGTCCGCGAGCTGGACCTGCAGCGCTTCGGCTACCGCGTCGACGCCAAAGATCCCGCCTTCTTCTCGCCCTTCCCCGACGGCACGCCATCTCTTCATGTGGCAGGATCGCGCGAAGACTCTGGCCGAGATCGCCAAATTCTCCCAGCGCGACGCCGAGGCTTATCCCGAAGTACGAAGACCACCTGGAACGCCTCGCCGTGGTCGCCGAATCCCTGCTGCTCACCACTCCCCCGCACTTTCCGCCCAAGGCGTCGGCGACTTCCTCGAATACCTGAAGCTCGCCGGGCGCATGAGGGTCTTCAAGCAGGAAATCGTAGGGCTGGTGAAAATCTTCACGCAAAGCGCGTCGGATTTTCTGGACGAATGGTTCGAATCCGAGGAACTCAAAGTCACGCTAGCCACCGATGGCGTCATCGGAGCCAACGGCGGACCCCGATCGCCCGGCACCGCCTATATTCTGCTGCATCACTGCATGGGCGGCGTGAACGGCCATCGCGGATTGTGGGGATTCGTTCGCGGAGGCATGGGAGCGGTCTCGAACGCCATCGCCGATTCCGCCCGCAGCCATGGCGCGAACATTCGCATCAACGCGCCGGTCGAGAAAATCCTGGTGCGAGAACGGCCGCGCGTCACGGCGTCGTTCTGCAGAATGGCGACAAGATCGAAGCCAAAATCATCGCCAGCAATCTCGACCCGCAGCCGGACATTTCTGAAATTGCTCGACCCCGCCGACCTCGACCCCGGACTTCCGAGATTCCATCCGCAAGTTCCGCTCCGAAGGAACCTCGCTCAAGATGAATCTCGCCCTTAGCGGCCTGCCCGACTTCCGAGCCTTCCCCGGATCACCCGGCCCGCAGCATCGCGCGACCATGCACATCTGCCCTTCCGTCGAATACATCGAGCGAGCCTGGGACGATGCCAAGTACGGCGCGCCGTCCCGAAATCCGCTGATCGAAATGACCATCCCTACCATGTACGATCCGTCGCTCGCGCCGGCCGGCCGCCACATCATGGGAATTTTTCTTCAGTACGCGCCTTACACTCTGAAAGGAACCACCTGGGACGAACAGCGCGAGCCTTACTCGGAGCGCATCCTCGACGTGATCGAAGAATATTGCCCGAACATCCGCTCCATCGTGGTCGACCGCCAGACCCTCACGCCCCTCGACCTCGAACGCCGCTTCGGCCTCACCGGCGGCAATATCTTTCACGGTGAAATGAGCCTCGATCAGATGTTCGTCCTGCGTCCCGTAGCCGGTTGGGCGCGCTACAAGACCCCCGTCAAAGGCCTTTATTTGTGCGGTTCCGGCGCACATCCCGGCGGAGGAGTCATGGGCGCCCCCGGCCACAACTGCGCCCGGGAAATTCTCAGATCTACATAGCTCCCACGTTGTCCAAACTCCGCCACAAATACCAGCTCGCCACCGAACAATACGGCCGCCACGCCGCCGCGATCCGAGCCATCTCCTCCGGCTTCGGCAATTCCTCCAGCCCGTAAGCCCTCTTCATCGCGGCCCGAACCCCCAAGTCGCCGGTCGGCAGCACGTCGTGACGGCGCAGCGCGAAAATCAAAAACATGTGGACCGTCCATACCCCGACGCCCTTCACCCGCGTCAGATGCTCCACCACCGCCGCATCCTCCAGCGTCGCGCATCGCTCGAAATCCACTTCGCCGTCCCGCGTCAGCCGGGCGAGTTCCCGAATGTACGACATCTTCTGCCCCGATAGCCCCAGCGCCCGCATCTTCGCAGGCCGCAATTTGAGGATCGATTCCGGCGTCAGCGGGTCCACTTTCGCCGCCGCCAGAAGCCGCCCGAAGATGGTCGACGCCGCCTTCCCGTTCAATTGCTGATACACGATCGACCGCACCAGCGTCTGAAACGTCGGCTCGCGATACTCAATCTTGTACGGGCCCACGCGCTCGATTATCGATGCCATGACGGGGTCGGTCTGGCTTAGGTGACGAATGGCTTTCTTCATTGATTCCTCATGGAACTCGTTTCCTCTCAGGTGCATCTATCATTGTAAATATGAAGTCTCTGCCGATCCTCCTGCTGCTGGCTCCCGTCGTTTTCGCCCAAGACGACACCATCAAAGTCGATGTCAACCTGGTCAATGTCCTTTGCTCGGTCCGCAATAAAGGCAACGGGCTGGTCGGCAATCTGGAAAAGAAGGATTTTCAGATCTTCGAGGATGGCAAGGAGCAGGAGATCAAGTATTTCACGCGCGAAACCGATCTCCCGCTGACCATCGGCCTGCTGGTCGACACCAGCTCCAGTCAGGAGCGGTTGCTCGACATCGAACGCCGCGCCGCCTTTCAGTTCTTCTCGAAAGTCCTGCGCCAGAAAGACCTGGCGTTTCTGATTCAATTCGGCGCCGAAGCCGAGCTGCTTCAGGACGAAACCAATTCCCCCCGCCTGCTTCAGGAAGGCCTGGGCCAGCTCCGCCTCAGCGTGCCCGTGGGAGGCTTGCATCCCGGTCCCGTCCCTACGCAGCAGAGCCAGGCCGGCACCATCCTGTTCGACGCCGTGTATCTGGCCGCCAACGAAAAACTAAAAGGCGAGGTGGGCCGCAAGACCATCGTACTGATCACCGACGGAGTCGACACCGGCAGCAAGATCTCCAAAGAGAAGGCCATCGAGTCCGCGCAGAAAGCCGACACCATCATCTACAGCATCGATTATGAAGACCCCTCGGCCTACGGCGGCGGCTGGGGGACCATCCGGCTTGGCGGCGGCCAGGGCGAAGGCGACCTGCGGCGCATGTCTTCGGAAACCGGCGGTCACGTCTACAAGGTGGACCGCAAGAATTCGCTCGACGAGATTTTCCGCGAATTGCAGGAAGAAATGCGCAGCCAGTATTCTATCGGCTATTCGCCCACCAATCCGAAAAAAGACGGCACCTTCCGCAAACTGGAGCTTCGCGTCAACAACAAGGATTACAAAGTCCAAGCGCGTAAGGGCTACTACGCGATGGAGACCGGAAATTAGGCCCGCCGGCCCGCGCATAAAATTTCTAGTCGATTTTATACGGTGTTTGCGGTATGCTTAGCTTTCCCCGCGGACACCCATGAAACTCTACCGTCACATTCTCCTGTTCGCTTCTCTCGCCACTTTGGCGAACGCTTCCAGCTCAAGCCTCCTCTATGTGGGCGACGGCAGTGGAAGCAGCGACGTCGTGAATATTTTTAACAGCACCGGCAGCCTGATCGGCACCGCTGCGCCTCCCGGGGGATTCGATTTTCCCACTGGAATCGCTCTCGGGCCGAACGGCAATATTTTTATCGGCAATGAATCCTCCGGCTCGAACGCCGAAGTCTACGAATTCAACGGCACCACACTCACTCCGTTCATTCCCTACACCTCAGGTCCCGGCTCCCTGGGTATCCCGACGGGGCTCGCGTTCGGACCGGATCAAAATCTCTATGTCGCGGACCAGCAGCAGAATCTTGTGAATGAATATAACGGTACGACGGGCGCATTCATCGCGACCATCATCCCTTCCGCCAGTTCCCTGCTCAGCCCGGAAGGCCTGGCATTCGGCCCCAACGGCAACCTGTACATCGCCGACGGTAATGGCATCGAGGAGTGGAATGGCGCGACTCTGACGAACTTCGCCACCATCAACGGCTCGGCCATGGATTTGGCTTTCGGCCCCAATGGCGAACTCTACGTAACTGACACCACCAATAGCCTCATCCGTGTCTTCAACAGCAGCGGCGTAGACACCCAGGACTTCGGCTCGGCCGATGTGGGCTCTCCCATCGGCTTGGCGTTCGGCTCCGATGGGAATCTTTACGTGACTGGCAACGACGACTCGCCTGGGGGCAATGGCGCTGCCGCTATACTGTTGTTCGATCCCACCAGCGGGGCCTTCATTCACGATTTTTACGCTTTCACCGGCACCGACACGTTCATTAATCCGCAATTCCTGGCGTTTGGCTCCTCTGTACCCGAGCCGTCGACGATGCTGCTCGGCGCGTTCGGCATCGCCGCTCTTATCGCTGTGAATCGGCGGCGAAATGCTAGATCACGTCCGCGAAACTTCGACGCAGCCGGTGAAACCACGCGTGACCCGCAATCGCGATCGTGATCGACGCGATCCATAACCCGGCCACCGGCCCAAAATCGGGCGCGCGGTTCTCCAGGAAAATCGCACGATAGCCGTGGACCAGCACGAAAATCGGGTTCAGCGATAGAATCTTCATCGCCCCCGCGGGAAGATTCGCGGCGTCATAACAGATGGGCGTCATGAAGAACCAGAGCGTCAGAACGAATCCCATGATCGCGCTCAGGTCGCGCATAAAAATCCCCAGAGCGGCCAGAAACCAGCACAGTCCCGCGGTCAACAGAAGCTGCGGGATGAACAAAACCGGCAGCCACAGCACCGGCAGCGGCACCGCGTGACGAGCCGCAATCAGCCCCGCCAAAAAAATCAGCAGGCCGAACAATTCCGTCACCACCCCTGAAATCACCAGGTTCGCCGGCAGAATCTCCAGCGGAAACACCAGTTTCTTCACGAAATTCCGATGCTCCAGAATCACGTACGGCGCCCGTCCCACGGCCTCTGAAAACGCCAGCCACGGCAACATGCCCGCGAAAAAATACAGCAGGTATCCGATCCCGGTGGTATCCGCCCCGAAACGAGTCTTCAGCACCACGCCGAACACGAAAGCGTAAGTCGCCATCAGCAGCAGAGGATTTAGAAAGGTCCACATCGCTCCGCCAAAGCTGCCTCGATACCGGGCCAGAATGTCGCGCCGTACCATGGACCGAATCAGCTTGCGATTCCGCCACAACGACCGCGGCGCGTACGTGAACACTTTCGGGATCGCGCGCATCGTCCGTTCGAAGCGCTGTGCGCCCACCGTGCTCACACGCGGCGGCGACATTTCGAGCGCGCCTTCATGCACCAGCGCATCGATCACGACGAATTTTCTTCGATCTTCCACCGGAGCAATCTGCACGCGATAGGGTCCGTCGCCATCCGGCAGCACCACCCGCAGATTCACCTGCGGATGTTCGGAATCGCTCCATTCGCCTTCGAACAGGAACGCGCCGCTCGATGGATCGTAGATCTGCCAGCCCACCACGCACGGCTCGGGAAGCTCGAATCGGACGCAGATGTCGCGCCCTTCCGGATTCGCCGCGATGCCCGAGTATTTAGCCATCTAGGTGTATAACCATGACGGATACCGCTCCTTCACAGGCGCGACTTTTTTCCCCACCGCGTAGATTCCATCGCCGCGGTATTCTTTCGACAGCATGTACCGCTCGAACAAATGTTCCACCCAGCCGAATTCAGGTTTCGGTTGATCGAGGAACGGCCCGGTATCCAATAACGTTACCTCGAACCCGGAAATCTCCAGCAGGGCCCGTATTTCCAAGGCCGTATATTCGCGATTATGACGAGCGTCCACTTCGCCGGATTCGCGCGGGCGAATGTAGGCGGGGAACAGCATCGGATGAAATCCCTGCAAAATTCCCGCGACAGCGCGCATCGACGCGATGTTCGGCGTGGTCAGCACCAGGTGCCCGCCCGTTTTCAGAACACGGTTGATCTCGATCATCATGTGCATCGGATCGCCCACCAGGTGTTCCAGCAGTTCGCAGCACAAAATCGTCGAAAAATACCGTTTTCGTAAGGGAAATCTTTTTCTGCGTCGAACAAATCGATCCTGCACTCGAACGTTTCTCCGGTTTCCGAGGTGACACTTTTCGTGCTGTGCTCCCCCGCCCGGCCGAAATAGCATCCGCGAACCTCGCCATACCCTAGCTTGTGTCTTCAGCGCCGGAGTGATTTGCAGGTACGCTCCCATTTCAAGCGCCCGACCTCAGCGCCGCCCGGCGGAGTGATCGCCAAAGTTTTTTCAAGACGTGTCAGATGGCTCTCGACGTAGGCCCGCGACCCGTCTTCGACCGGAGCCCACTCCGCGATGTACTCGGGCGCCACCACGACTTCGGGCTCTTCTGGGACCTCAAAACCGGCGACATCGTTTGGAACGGGTATATTCACAGCGGCCTTCCAATCCGCGTCTTCGATCACCGCTTGAAGAAAGTCCGCGTAGCTCTTCGCGACGGATTCCCACTTGCATTCCCGCTCCACCCATGCTCGAGCCCGCGCGCCCATTCCCCGAGCCACTTCGGGACGCGAACCAGCAAGTTCAAATATTCGAAAAGATAATTCTCCTCCGACGCATCCACCGGAGCCTTCAGGCAAATCTCATCCGGATATTCGCTGAAAGAGCCGATGTCGGAAACCACCACCGCCTTGCCCATGCCCAACGCGCGCAGCAGCGTGCCGGAGCTTTCGCCCACCGTCGGGTATCGCAAATTCAAGACGATGTCGCATGCACTGAGGTACCCGTTGAAATCTTCAATCGGTGTGAACCCCAGATGACGAACCTGCGCCGATAATCCCATCGACGCGATCATCGATTGCAGCGGCAACTCCGGGTGAGCCTCCCCCACCAGAAGCAGGCGCGCATCCGGCGCCAATCGAACCACTCTTCGGAATGCCCGCAGGGACTCGGCGATGCGCTTGTACGGTTTAAGGAATCCGAAAATCCCCACCACCGGAGTGCGTTCATTCAGGCCCAGGCGATCGCGATACTGCATGCGATCCCCGTCGACGATCCAGGCTCCGTGCGGGATTTTCGCCACCGGGCCGGTGAAACCCGCGCCCCGCACCTCGTTTTCAACCGCAGCGCTGTGGACAATCGCGGCGCGCGATCGAACGAAGAATCGAGCGCAGCATCGGAATATCATAATCCGGACCGCGCTCCAGCGTTCTGACGTAGCGCTTCGCGTAAGCCAGCGCGTCCGCGCCCCCGTTCGATTCCACTTCGCGCAAGTACGCGTCCCAATCTCCGCGGCGAATGGTCAAATCCGCGATCAAATGGTGCAGATTCGCTTCATGCATCACGACGACGCCGGGATACCGCATCGCCATTTCATAAGCGAACGTGTGATGCGGATTATTCCCCAGTTGATACAGCGCGATATCGTATTCCGCCGGATCGAAATGCGCGGGCTTTTCGGTAAACGTTTCGATTTCGGCGAAATGCCGGAGCGGCTCCAGCACGGCCGCGGAATAATCGGCGATCCCGCTCTTCACGGGCGGCAATGGGGAAAAAAACGCGACCTTCATCAGCGCTGAAGCTCGACCGAAAAGGTTCCTAGAGCAAGCGGCAATTTCGCCATCAGCGGAGTCCGCGCGGCGTCGCGTGCGAAAAAAATCTCTACGGTCAGCGAAGAGGACGGGCCTCGAATCGTAGCCAGCACCCGATCCGCGTCGGCCTTCTGCTCTCCCAGCGTGATCGGCATCGTGCCGGTATATTCCAGGCGAATATCATACGACGCGCCCAGCAGCACCGCCTGCTGCGGAGCCAGCGTGCCTTGCGCCAGCTCCTGACGGGCGAATTGTAAAAAGCTCAAAGCATCCCGGCCACAGGACCCGATCGTTATATCGGTGGTTCCCCCGCCACCCGCGGTTTCGCGCGTGGCCGTGTGCTTGTCCTGATCGAAAGTGACCTGCTCTTCGGTCTTCTTCTTCCCGTGCAGGGATTTCTTCTCGAAATGGATCCCGCATAAGTCTTTACTGGCGGTGGATTCGTAGTGATCCCGAATGGCGAAGCCTGGAACGCTGGCGTCGATATCCAACGACAAATCCCAACGGCTGCCGCCCTTTTCAGTGGCGCGATTCGAAGTGAGAGTGGCCTCTCCCAGGCTCAACCCACTAGGCCAGTTGATCGAATAATGCAGCGATTCGGCCGAAATGGATAGGGACAAACACAAGAAAATGACATGCTTCATGAACTGGCACGAGCTTTCAGCGCGGTCTCCGGAGTCCGCGACACACCACTTGCTCCGGCGACTTCATAATACACGTCCAGAGTGCGGCGCGCGGCTTGCTCCCAACTGAACATCGCGGCCCGCTGGGTTCCCAGCCGTTCCAGCCTCTGGCGCAGTTCGCCATCCAGCAGCACGTCGGAGATCGCGCGCGCGATCTCATCGGTGGAGTGCGGATCGAACAAAATCCCCGCGCCGTCGGCTACTTCGGGCATCGCCGTGACACCGGAACACACCACGGCGCGCCCGCAAGCCATAGCCTCCAGAATCGGCATGCCGAAGCCTTCGTAAAATGACGGAAACGCGAACAGGTCGCAGGCGCCGTAGAAATTCACCAGGTCGGCGTCCTCGACGAAGCCGGTAAAGTCGACGCGATCCGCGATCCCACTGGCCGCCACAGCGCGATGCAGCTCCTTCGAATACCAGGTTTCATTGCCCACAAAGACTAGACGATGGGGAAGCTGCGGATGTGCACGCATCGCGGCTTCAAACGCGTGAAGCAGCCCCAAGTGATTCTTGCGCGGCTGAAGATCCCCAACTGTCAGGACAAATGGTCCGCGAATGTTGAACTTCCGCTCCACCCCAGCCGCGGCGACATTGCGCTCGATGGGCCGAAACACGGAAGAAGCCGCGATCGGGATCACCACCACCTTCTTCGGGTCTATCTTGTAATGACGCAGAATCGCATCCCGCGAATAATCGCTGGGAGTCAGCACACGCGCGGCCGCCTGAATGGACCTCTTGACGGTAAGCCACAGTTGAATAGACCGCGACCGCCTGAAGTACTGCGGATATTCCAAATAGCTTACGTCGTGAACGGTCACCACCATGGGAACGTTACACGCGAGCGGCCCAGTGTATTGAACATGCAGCACATCCGGGCGGTCAGCGCGGACGCGGAGGGGCAAGTCCCAGCCCAGCCGCCGAAATGGGTTTGAAGAGACGTGGCGAGTCTGCGTGCCTGCCGGTAAGTCCTGGGCGGCGTTGGCCTTGGCGATATAGGCAAGGAACTCGCTGTCCCGGTCCAATCTCGCAAACTGATTCAGAAGATTGCGGATATAGACTTCATTTCCGGTCAGGTGACAGCCGATGGCGTGTGCGTCTACCGAGATTCGCATGTG
>CAVPKR010000073.1:0-56295 GCA_963705675.1 Terriglobia bacterium | reverse complement strand
TGGGACCTGGATGGCGGTTTCAGTGAAAAGAACGGCCGCTTGACTGGGTTTAATTCGTCCCTTTACTCCTACAACGCGGCTACCGACACCATCACCGGCTCCGGACTTGAGGTGGCGGGGAACAATTCGAGCTTCGCGACCGCGGGCGCCAGCAATACGCTGCTTAACCAGCGCCAGTGGGGCTTTGCGCCACGTATCGGCATCGCCTGGAACCCCATCAAGAAGCTGACCATCCGCACGGGATTCGGCATTTACTACGATCGCGGCGAACTGTTCAGCTATCTTTCGGCCGGCGCGGGCGGCGGATTCAGCGGGCCGTTTGGTGTGACTCTGTCTCCTCCTTTTGTCAATGAGATCACCGCTAGCTCCGCCTCCACCTTCGCGAACCCCTTCCCATCCGCAGGAGGAACGCTCCCGGGTAACCCGGCGCAGTTCCTGGCGCAGCTTCCGAATCTCGCCCAAACCACCAAGCAAGTGAATCCTGCCGGAAATCTCTACGGACCGTTCATTTTCAGCGGCTACGATATCAACAATAAACTGCCCTACACCGAAAACTGGACGTTCGACTTGCAATACCAGCTAACCAGCAACTGGCTGGTGACTGCGGGATACACGGGAAATCACGGCCAGCACCTGGTGGTTCCCGTCACGTTCAATGAGCCCGGAATTGCCACGCCTTCCAATCCAATCAATGGCCAGACGTCATCCTACGGATTCACCTATCCCAACAACAACCCGCTGGAGCCGATCAATACGCTCGAAGGCGGCAACACTGGTATCCGCGTTCCCTACATCGGCTACAGCGCCAACTCGGTCCTCTACAAAGCCGAGGGAGTTTCGAACTACGATGCGCTCCAGCTTCAGATCACCAAGCGGCTGTCGAGCGGCTTGCAACTCACCGGCAGCTACACGTGGTCTCACGCGCTCGATGATCAGAGTGGGGCCGGATTGTTCTTCACGGGTAACGACTCGCTCAATCTCAAGCAAAGTTATGGATCGTCCGATTTCGACCAGATTCACGTATTCCTCGTCAATTTCGTGTACACGATCCCGAAGTTCAAAACGAGCAAGGCCGTGGGCGCCGTCCTGAACGGGTGGACCATCGCGTCTCAAATCGTCGCGCAGAGCGGCCAACCGTATAGCGTGTACGACTACTCGGGTTCGCAAGGGGGAATCTACTTCTCCAGTAACGATGAGATTACCAATCCGATTGTTCCGCTGGCTCCGGGAGTAACCGCGAAGCAAGCTCAGTTGCAGGGAACCACGGGAGTGAATCCGTCCAAGCCGGTTCTGAACCCGTCGGCCTTCGCCCCGCAGTTTCTGACGCCGGGCCAGGACGGGGTACCCGCCGGCGACATCTACGAATCGGCCTTCGGCAACAGTGGACGCAACCTGTTTCGCGGACCGTTCGGCGTACGTTTCGATACCTCCATCGGCAAACAGTTCCAGGTGACCGAACGTATCAAGCTGCGATTCAGCGCTGACGCATTCAACCTCTTCAATCACCCGAATTTCGATACGCCAGCCAACGACGTCTCGTTCTTCCCGGGATATTCTCCGCCCCCGAGCTTCCCGCCGTCCGGAAGCCTGGGAGTCATCCAGCAGACCATCGGAAGCCCGCGATTCCTACAGTTAAACTTGCACCTCATTTTTTAACTCAAATCGGGACAGCATCGCGGGCGAGCAGGCCGGTCGCGCCGCCACCCGCGATACACCCATATTTCGTAGTTTGTGGACCCGTTAATTTCTCCAGTCATTCACTGGAAATTGCCTGCGGGCGCTTCCGGAGAACACGACGCCGGCGTCTGTACAGATGATCTCAAGTCTATTCACGTCCGCATCGATCACGAAGAAGTAGTGGGCCGTAAAACCGCCGGGAGAAATCACCACTACATAAGTACCGGTGCAATCAGGGTTCACTTTATAGGTGCCCGCTGTGGTCACCGCGTTTATATTTCCGTTTTGGCTCTGGATTCCCGTGGGCGACGTTACCGCGCCATTTCCGTCGAAGATCAACGTGTTGACGTTGGCCAACGGTCCGGCGACGACGGCCGGCGAAATAATGATTCCCGCGCCATTGAACGCGAAGGTGCCTTGCAGGGTGGCGTTAGAGCATCCCTTATCGGCCGCCCTCGCGGCTGGCCCGATACTCAAAGCGAGTGCGCTGATCGCGGCGATGGCGAAAGTCTTGCTGGCGATGGCGAAAATCTTGGTGGTCTTGCTGCGTTTCATGATGAAGCTCCTTTTTGCTTAATCGATCAAGGTGGCCGTCCTGGCTCCCCTGCGACGAATAAGGAAACGCAGAGCCCGAAGTTACAGCAGCTTACTCGAAGCAGAGTAGAATAGGCGCTACGACCATCGTCTAGATGCTAAATTGCCCCCAATGCGGTGAGGAGGTGGGTTCCGGCGATCCCGCGGGACTGTGCCCGAAATGCCTGATACAGGGCGCGTTCGCTAGTTCGATCACTCAGACGATCGGTATCACAACGGCGGAAACCGCTGATGACGATTTCGGCCGTTATCGGATTCTTCGTCCTCTGGGCGAAGGCGGCATGGGCACCGTGTACTTGGCCGAACAGCTTCAGCCGATTCGCCGGCGCGTGGCGCTCAAGGTTGTGAAGCTCGGCATGGATACGGCGGAGGTGCTGGCTCGCTTCGACAATGAGCGCCAGGCCTTGGCGATGATGGATCACCCGAACATCGCGCAAATCTTCGACGCCGGCGCGACCACCAAGGGACGCCCCTACTTCGTGATGGAGTTCATCGAAGGCGCGCCGATAACCCAGTATTGCGATCGCAAGCGAATGACCGCTAAGCAGAGGCTGGCGTTATTCCTCGCGGTCTGCCGTGCCATCCAGCATGCGCATCAGAAAGGTGTGATCCATCGTGACCTGAAGCCGTCCAATGTGCTGGTCTCAGAGCAGGACGGGGCGCCGGTCCCTAAAGTAATCGATTTCGGAATTGCCAAGGCCACCGACAAGTGGGCGCTTGAAAACACGTTGCTCACGCAGTACGGCCAGGTTGTCGGGACACCTGAATACGCCAGCCCTGAGCAGGCCGACACGATGACGGGAAACATCGATGAGGCCTCCGACGTCTACTCGCTCGGCGTGATCCTCTATGAGCTGCTGGTCGGAGCTGTGCCATTCGACACGGCTACGCTCCGCAAGGCTGGCCTGGCGGAAATGCTTCGGATTATCCGGGAAGACGAAGCGCCGTCGCTGCCGCGAAAACTCACCTCAATGGGCTCGGCGGCAACCGCCATTGCTGCGCGCCGCCAGACCGACCCGAGTTCGCTGCGCCGCCTGGTCGACGGGGACCTGAACTGGATCACGATGAAGGCTCTGGAAAAGACGCGCGAGCGCCGCTACGCCTCCGTCGCTGATCTCGCTGCCGATATCCAGAGATTCATGGAAGACCGGCCCGTGCTGGCATCGCCTCCAAGCAGACTCTATCGAACCCAGAAGTTTCTTCACCGGCACCGGCTGCGCGCAGTAGGGACAGCCGCGGGAGTCTTATTCCTCGTCTCGAGCGGAGTGATTGTCTGGTCGTTCCCGAATCGCGATTCCGCTCGGAGATCCAAACTGACCGAGAAGGATAAGATTATCCTCGCGGATTTCGACAACAAGACCGGCGATCCGGTGTTTGACGACACCTTGCGCCAGGGGCTGTCGGTGGAGCTGCAACAGTCTCCCTTCCTCAACCTGGTTTCCGATGCTCAGGTCCAGCGGACGTTGACCCTGATGGGACAGCCGAAAGTAGCGCGGCTGACGCCGGAAATCGCGCAGCAAGCTTGCGAGCGAACCGGAAGCGCCGCGGTTCTCGAAGGCTCCATCGCAAGCCTGGGAAGCCAATACGTCCTCGGCTTGCGCGCGAAGAACTGCTCCACGGGAAACATCCTGGACCAGGAACAAACCGTGGCGGCGAGGAGAGAAGACGTCCTGAACTCCCTTAGCCAGATCGCGAGCAAGTTCAGAACCCGCGTGGGCGAATCGCTGGCTACGGTGGAAAAACACTCCACGCCGCTAGCCGAGGCCACCACATCGTCCCTCGAAGCCTTGAAGGCTTACAGTACCGGGATGAAAACGCTCCTATCCTCCGGCAATGAAGCACCCATACCTTTGTTCCTGCGGGCTGTCGAAATTGATCCCAAATTCGCCATGGCCTACGCCCAACTGGGGGTCCATTACAGCACCATAGGAGAGTCTGTGTTGTCGGCCGAGAGCACGGCAAAAGCCTGGCAACTGCGGGATCACGTCAGCGATCGCGAGAAATTTTTCATCGACTTTACCTATGACCGGCAGGTGACGGGAAACCTGGAAAAGGCCTACCAAACCCTTGAATTGTGGTATCAGACTTATCCTCGCGGGGAGAATCCAAACGCCCAGGGTTTCTTAGGGGGCCTTGCCACCCATGGAACCGGCCGTTATGAGAGAGCGATGGAGATGTCCCAAAAACGAATCGCGGCAAATCCCGACGAGGTGTTCGGATACTCCAGTCTTGCTTCCAGCTACTTATTCCTGGATCGTTTTGCCGAAGCCGAAGCCACGCTTCAGCGTGCGGCCGAGCGCAAACTGGAAACACCCGACGTTCTAATCCTCCGGCATAACCTCGCGGTGCTGCGCGGAGACCAGCAGCAAATAGACCGGACTGCGAGACTGGCAAAAGGAAAGGGCCGGGCCGAACACGGGATCGCTCACGCCGAGGCCCTCGACCTCGCTCGCTCCGGCCACCTCGAATCCGCCCGCCGGGCGTCGACCCGGGCCATGAATCTGGCGCTCCAAGCCGGGGATCGTGAGACAGCAGCCAGCTACCAGGCCGCGCGAGCGGTCTGGGAAGCGGTTTACGGGAATCCCGGCGAAGCCAGAAGGAATGCCACGGCGGCTCTCGAGCTCTCGAAGAGCCGGGATGTCGAATACGCCGCGGGCTTGGCCCTGGCCTTTTCGGGAGACTCATCCCGATCGCAATTGCTCGCCGATGATCTGGAGAAGCACTTCCCGGAAGATACCTTCGCCAAATTTACCTACGTGCCAGTCCTTAGAGCATTATCGAAACTGAATAGGAAGCCCATCGAGGCCGTCGAGCATCTGCAAACCGCTCTTCCCTATGAGTTGGCGGTGAACGGCCTCAACTTCAGTCATTTTTATCTCGGCGGCTTGCACTCGGCGTATGTGCGCGGTGAGGCGTTGATGGGGGCGCACCGGTATACAGAGGCCGCGGCCGAGTTTCAGAAGATTCTCAATCATCGAGGTATCGTGGGCGCGGATCCCATCGGCGCGCTGGCAAACTTGCAACTCGGTCGAGTGCTCGCGTTATCGGGAGATAAGATCCAGGCAAGAACCGCCTATGAGGCTTTTCTGGCCCTTTGGAAAGACGCGGATTCCACCGTCCCGATCCTCAAAAGCGCCAAAGAGGAGTACAGCAGGCTGTAGTGATCGCCGTGTATCGAGACCATGCATACTCTACCGGGTGCCTCCCAATTTCCAACCACGCGATGGACCCTGGTGGTCGCTGCCGGCGACCCGGGCCGAAAAGAAGCGCGGTCCGCGCTGGTATCGCTCTGCGAAAACTACTGGTATCCCTTGTACGCCTATCTGCGCCGCCGCGGTTACGCTTCGGATCAGGCACAGGATCTCACCCAGGATTTCTTCGTTCGTGTGCTGGAAGGGCGGTATCTCGATCGCGCCGACCCGGAGAAAGGCCGCTTTCGATCCTTTATGTTGACCTCGTTGAAATTCTTCGTGGCCGACGAAGACGACCGCCGGCGCGCGCAAAAACGCGGCGGCGGAATGGTTGTGTCTCTGGAGTTCTCATCCGGCGAGGAGCGTTATCAACGCGAACCTGCCCACGGCGAGACTCCTGAACGGATCTTCGAGCGGCGCTGGGCGCTTTGCATACTCGACCGGGTGGTAGAAAAATTGCGCAACGAGTTCGTCAGTCGCGGCCGGCAGGAACATTTCGATCGGTTGAAGGTGTTCCTTCTTGGTTCGTCCGAAGCGCCGTATGCAGCCCTGGCTCAGGAAATGAACACCTCGGAAGGCGCGCTCAAAGTCGCGATACACAGGCTTCGCAAGAGGTATCGCGACCTCTTTCGGCAGGAAATTGCGGACACCGTCGCCGATCCGGCAGAAGTGGACTCTGAACTCCGCCATTTGGCGTCCGCCCTCACCGGCAAGTAGCGGCGAGCGGAGGTAACTCAGGGTATCTGGTCCCCGCGCGGCCTTCATGGACGATTTTTAGTAAGGTGAAATGCCACTCATCGGACCGGCACCTTCGACGGAGCGACCGTATGGTGCTCTTCCGGCGGAAGAACAGACTCGTGAACGACGATTTGCCAACGACGTGACTTGTTCACAACCACGAATGTATCGACGAAATCCAGTGTCGCCCGACCAGTAAAATGGACCGCGATCTGGACAATGGCAACGTCTGATTTGATGAACCGTATTGACCTAACGGTGCGCTGCGCCTGGCTTTGCCAATCGCTGAGCCGAGACCATGTCGTCTCGATGGCCGCGCGACCGCGAATTCGCGTTTGCCCGAAAGGAATGTACTCCGAGTCTTCCGCGTATAAATTCGAAACCACAACTGAGTCCGAAGCATTCCTCGCTGTTGAGAAGTCGGCGACGAGTTTGCGGATTGCTCCTTCGCTCCTAATGCTGCCAATCTTCTCGGCTGCAAGAACCGGAATTGCAGCAGCGATCATCAATGGAAGAATCGTAGACCTCATGTTGACCTTCGGATAAGCATTCTATCTTAAGTAAGCACTCTTAACCCGTCCTGCTCCAGGAGCGCGGATTCCGCAACTACCATTGCCGTCCGCCCTCACCGGCAAGTAGCGGCGAGCGGTTTAGAGGAAACGAAATTCATTCTTGACCCGCCATCAATAGTCCGGTGATTCGAATCGCAAGCCTTCGATCATTGCGAAGTGTTTCCGGTTCCTGCTCACCAGCGTGCAATTCTGCTCAATTGCGGTAGCAGCGATCAGAGAGTCGAATGTGCGCAATCCATCCGATTTCGCGTATCGCTTCAGGAGCTCATACGCTAGCTGCCCAATCGCAGCGTCAATGTGAATCACGCGAAACGTCGTTACGAGCGAATCGATAGCGAGCCGATCCCGCTTGTCTTTGGCCCCAACGATCAGTTCCTGGGCAGTGATGATCGAGATTGCCGGGTCGCTCAGAGCATCAAGGTCAGCCGGCGGCCCCGGCGTTCTCCCGGGACAGATCGATCACCACATCAGTGTCGATGGTGAAACCATCGATTCGCCCGCGTTAGCCGCGCGGGTCATCCCTGAGGTTGTTCACGAAGTCAACGCTATCGCCAATATCGGTGCGGTCCTTCCAGATGCCATAAAAAGGAAGATCCTTGACGGAAGGCCGCTTGCGAGCCGCTTGCTCCTCCACGGGAACAAGCACCTCGACGACGGTTCCTTCCTTGATCTTCACATCTTCGAGAGGCCGGAACACGCCGTTCTCGTATTTGGCCGCGATTGTCATGGCTCTAGACCAATCCTAGCATCGACATCGTCCCGATGCGCCCAGCGTTGTCACTTGGCCGATTTCGGCATCTCTACGCGATTGTTACCCACAATTAGACTGTCGATGACCCACATCCTGAACTAACATGAATGAGGTCCCCAAATGCATCACTCCCCAAGAGGAGCAGACGATGTCCGCATGCGCGGTTTCGCGCAACGTCACACTGTGGATGCTGCCCTGGCTTGGCTGGATTCTCAACTGCAACTACTGACCGGGGAAACCGTACCGCTGCGTCTCGCCGCCGGTCGAGTGCTCGCCGCTTCGGTCGTCAGCGACGTAGACGTCCCCGGATTCGATCGGGCAATGATGGATGGATACGCAGTAGATGCCGATAGCACCGAAGGTGCGAGCGCCTACACTCCGCTACAGCTAAAAGTCGTTGGCGAATCCATGCCAGGCTGCCCGTTCGGCGGCGTGGTCCGCAAAGGTGAAGCCATTCGCATCATGACTGGCGCACCGATGCCGGACGGCACCGACTCGGTATTGCCCGCCGAATGGATTGGAGCGGAGAGCCGGCCTAATTGTTGCTCTGGCCGCCGTCTCGCCTGGAAAACATGTCGGCAAGCTTGGTGAAGATATTACCAAAGGAACCACTCTACTTGAGTCCGGACGCCTGCTCCGCCCGCAGGATCTCGGGGTCCTTAGCTCCATTGGTCAGGGAGAAGTGCCGGTGGTCCGCCGGCCGCGCGTGCGTTTAGCCGTCACAGGTAACGAGCTACTCCCGTCGGGCACGCGCCCGCGCGGTTTTTGTATCGCCGACGCCAATGGACCCATGTTGGCTGCTCTGATCGAACGCGACGGAGGTCTCGTCGACTTTCCCGGTTTAATTAAAGACGATCGCGATGCCATCCTAGAAGCCCTCCAATCGGACGCGGATATCGTCATTGTTTCCGGGGGCACCAGTGTGGGCATTGAGGATTTAGCGCCGATACTCGTCGCCCAATACGGCGAACTCGCGGTGCACGGCATCGCCATGCGGCCGAGCAGTCCCACCGGGCTAGGCCGCATCGACAATAGAATCATAATCTTGTTACCCGGCAATCCTGTCTCAAGCTTGTGTGCCTACGATTTCTTCGCCTGCCGCGCGATTCGGGCTCTAGGCGGACGAGGCAAGGAGTGGCCATACCGCGCAGTGTGCGGCCGATTGAATCGCAAGATCAGCTCACCGATTGGCCGCCTCGACTACGCCCGCGTCAGGATCTTAGACGGTTTGGTTGACCCGCTCGCCGTAACTGGCGCGTCGGTCCTGTCGTCTACCACCCGCGCGGACGGCTTCGTGATCGTTGCCGAAGATAGCGAGGGCTTCCGTGCCGGCGACGAGGTCGAGGTTTGGCTCTATGCGTGACCAGGAACAATTTCTCCATGTCCTCGATCGCGATGAAGCGGACCGCCGTTTCCGGGCGGCGATCAACCTCACGCCTTGCGGCATTGAAACTGTCCCGCTCGACGCCGCACTCGGAAGGGTGCTGTCGGCGCACGTCGTGTCTTTCGTCGACGTCCCGTTCTTCGATCGCTCGAACGTCGATGGGTTCGCGGTTGTGGCGCAGGACACCTTCGGAGCGTCCGAGGAGACGCCTCGCTCTCTGCTGGTAGCCGAAGAAGAGATTCACACCGGTGTTGTCCCGAGCGCCGTAGTTGAATCCGGCAAAGCGGTGCTGATTGCCACCGGAGGCATGGTGCCGCGCGGCGCCGATGCCGTTGTGATGGTGGAGGACACCGATATACGCGACGCCGAGCTCTATGTCACCAAGGCCGTCACACCAGGCACCGGGATTTCATTTGCCGGAACCGATATCACCGCGGGTGAGACTGTGCTTCGCCGTGGCCGCGTGCTGACCAGCCGGGATACGGGAGTGCTTGCGGCCATCGGAGTGGACCATGTCAACGTATGGCGAAGGCCGATTGTCGCGATTCTCTCGACTGGCGACGAAATCATTGCGCCGGGAAATCCGATGCATCCAGCCAAGGTCTACGACTCCAACGCCCAGGTCCTGGCTGACGCTGTGCGCGAGCTTGGCGGCGACCCGAGGCGGCTCGGCATCGTCCCGGACGATCTTGCCGCCCTGCGTCAGCGATTACATGAAGCGCTTGAATTCGCCGACGTTGTACTCATGTCGGGAGGGACCAGCAAAGGCGCGGGAGACGTGTCTTATCGCGTTGTTTCCGAATTAGGAGATCCGGGAATCGTCGCACACGGCGTTGCGCTCAAGCCGGGTAAGCCGATTTGCCTCGCCGCAACCGGCGGTCGCGCGGTGGTCGTACTTCCCGGCTTCCCGACCTCGGCCATTTTCACCTTTCATGAATTCGTGGCGCCCGTGATTCGAATGCTGGCGGGTCGCGGATCCCAGGAACGGACCATTGTGCAGGCCAAGCTCGCCGTCAAGGTGAATAGCGAAATTGGCCGAACTGAATACCTGCTGGTTGGGCTCGTCGAAACCGGAGACGAAGGCGCTGCAACGTCGCTCGCCGCCTATCCCATGGGTCAAGGATCCGGCAGCGTCACCACCTTTAGCCGGGCCGACGGATTCGCTACCATCGGGCGGCACGAAGAGATCGTGCGAAGCCGGAACGATCATCGAGGTACAGCTTCTAGGCCGCGAATTGCAGCTTGCCGATCTGGTCGTGATCGGCAGCCACTGTATCGCTCTCGATTATCTGTTGGGTGAGCTGCAGCGGCAGGGCGTGCGCTCAAAGTTTCTTGCTGTGGGCAGCACCGCCGGGGTCGAAGCCGCTAAGCGTGGTGAATGCGACATCGCCGGTATTCATCTGCTCGATCCAAAGACAAACGAATACAATCGGCCCTTCGTTACTCCAGCGCTCCAGCTTGTACCCGGCTACGGCCGCTTGCAAGGGATCGTATTTCGTCCCGGCGACAGTCGCTTTGAAGGCCGGGCGCCGCAAGAAGCCATCGCCCAGGCCGCCGGCGATCCCGAATGCATGATGGTCAATCGCAACCAGGGGAGCGGCACCCGGGTGTTGATCGATAAACTACTGGGCGGCATCAGGCCTCGCGGGTATGCGGTGCAGCCGCGGAATCACAATGCCGTGGCGGCGGCAGTGGTCCAGCGCCGCGCTGACTGGGGAATGACGCTCGACACCATCGCCCGTGGCGCGGGCCTCGGATTTCTTCCCGTGCAAGCCGAGCAATACGACTTCGTGGTGCCACTCTCCCGCGCCGCCAGGCCGGGTGTGGTCGCGCTGAAGAAGTTGCTGGAGCAAGCCTCTACGCGAGAAGCGCTGGCGCGGTTGGGAATGAAGCCATGATCGCGGGAGGCATCGTTTTGTGCGGCGGGAAATCCACCAGGATGGGCGTTCCCAAAGCCACTCTGCCCTTCGGGCCTGAAACCATGTTGCAGCGGGTGGTGCGGTTGCTTGGAACGGTTGTTTCCCCAATCGTCGCCGTGGCGGCGCAAGAGCAGTCGCTGCCAGAACTGCCGGAAGGCGTCATCGTTGCCCGAGATGAGCGCGAGGCTAAAGGACCGCTGGAAGGTTTGCGAGCTGGCTTCAGGGCTCTGCCGGATTCCGTTGACCTCGCGTATGCGACCAGCTGCGATGTGCCATTGCTGGTGCCGGGTTTTGTGGAACGCATGATCGAGCTGTTGGGCGACCAAGACATCGCCGTCATGGAAATCGACGGCTTCCCTCATCCGCTCTCGGCTGTGTACCGCCGCAGCGTCCTCCCGCACATTGAAGCGCTGCTTGCCAAGGATAGATTGCGCCCGGTGTTTCTATTCGATGCCGTTCGCACCCGGCGCGTGCGGACGGAAGAAATGGTCTCGGTGGATCAAGAACTACGCACGCTTAGGAACCTCAATACTCGCGAGGATTACCTGGCTGCGCTGTCCGACGCCGGCTACCAGCCGCGTTGACGATGGTACTCCGCCACTAAGCCATCCAGGCGCTCACGGCTCAGCACTGCCTCGGAATCATTCGGAAGAGGCGTACTCAGGATGCGCTCCGGGAGGGTGTCTTCAGCCGGCGTCCAACCGGCCAGAAGGTTGAACTGGCGTTTTGCGGAGACGATGCGCTTGGCCGTTTCGCGCAATTCATCGGCGTCGACGTCCCAGCCGGTAACGTTCCGCAGCATCTCCGCGGTTTCAGAGTAGAAATCGGTAAACACTCCGCGCAGGAACTTGCAGATGATCAGAGAATCCATCAGCGCCGCCCGATCCTCGGTATCGATGGCATGGCGGACTGCGTCCAGCGTTACATGGCGCCGATCCACCTTATCTGAGAAATCGATCTCGTACGCGCCGCTGCGATTGTGATCCGCGCCGCGCGCCCCCACGGCGAAACCGAGCGCCATGGTCTGAAGCGCCCTAGGCTCATAACCGGGAATTTCGAGCCCCTTGACCTGAGGGGCAATAGCGATACTGTTGTTTCCGATCTTATGCGCGGCTCTTCGGCTGCCTTCCGCCAGCAGGTTGCCGAGGCCCTCGCGTGAGCCGATCATCTCGATGGCACGCAGCAAAGCGTCGCCGCTGCCGAACCTGAGCCATGGCTCATCCAACCATCCGCGCTCGACGCACTCCATCGCAAATGCGATGGTTCCCCCCGTGCTGATCGTGTCAAGACCGAGTTCATCGCAGCGCTCGGATGCACGGAGCACCGCGTCGCTATCGCCGATGCCGCACAAGGACCCCAGCGCGAACAAGCTTTCATACTCCACCCGGACTCCGGTTTTTCCGTTCGCGTAAATGTGTTCGCAGCCAATCGTGCAAGCCATGCAGCTTTTTCGGGTCTTTGAACGCGTTGCGGCCAGTTGCTCGGGTGAAATATTGGCGGCTTCCTCGAACGTGCCGCTCTGAAAGTTGCGCGTCGGAAGCGCCCCGAACCGGTTGAATGTGAGCAGATTTGTAGCCGTGCCGAGCTCGCGGTACTTTGCCGTCGCGGGACCGAACGAGCGCTTCGAAAGAGACCGGCTCAGCGCCGTGAGCTCACTCGGGTGCGCCCACGCCGTGCGTTGAGTTCCGCGCAGCGCGATCGCCTTTATATTCTTGGCTCCCAGCACCGCCCCACTTCCGCCGCGCCCCGCATGGCGTCCATCGTGAGAGATGGTTGCATAGCGAACCGAGTTCTCGCCCGCTGGACCGATGGACGCCACCCGATAGCCAGCGCCCAGTCCAGATTTTAGTTCGGTTTTCAGTCCCGCCTCAGTCTCCCGGCAGGTTGCACCGCGATATTTCGCCGCGGATTCGAGCCGCACCTTGGTGCGCTTGCCGCCCGCGTCCGCATCCACTTCATCGATAATCAGCACCGAGAGTTCAGGCGCCCGCCCTACCAGAACGATGGCGTCGCAGCCGCAGCCCTTGCCCGCAATTGCGAAGCCGCTGCTGGCGAGCGAGTCATTAATTCGCTCTGTCAAGGGGCTTTTGCTCACGACCGCAAACTTGGCCGATGTTGTCAGCGGACTGCCGACCAGCGGACTAAAGGCAAAAACCAGGGGAGCCTCGGGTGCAAGCGCTTCGGCGTGCGCCGCGCCTTCGTCCAGAAGCAGCCGTACACCCAGCCCGCTGCCCCCGATGAATTGCCGCAGAACGGCTTCTGGCAGCGCGACGCGTTCAGCTGCGCCGAGGGTAACATCGATTCGAAGGTAGGAACCGTGATAACCGAAGGGCATGTCATCCACCCGCATCCGCGGACAGAATCAGCACCGAATCATCTTGGCGAAGCGGTGTTTGAGGATCGCTGATAAACCGCTCACCATTCAGATTCGCTACTAATGCCGAGTGAAGCCGGTCCACGGTGATAAGTTCACCGAACGATGGAATCCGAGCCGACAATATTCCCAAAAGCTGTCCCAGCGTGTCAGCCTGTACTTCAATTTCAGAGACACCGGCGCGTTGGCGCGGAACGCCTAGAAATTCAACATGCATGGGGCCGAGCCTGAATTGACGATAGCATGGCGCCTGTACCCCTGCGGCAGGTGCGGATCACAGCCATAAATAATTCTCGAAAGCCTCTCGAATCGATTTGATTGCTCCGGCATCCTGGCATCGATAACCGGGCAACTCAGAAATCGCGTCCCGAAACGCGTTGCTTCGCATGACTGCCAGGATACGCTTCATCGGCTCTAATTCCAAAAGCTGCTTTCTGCAGACGAAAAAATAGTCTTCCGTGACCAATCGAACAAAATCGAGATCGAACTGCCGGGCCGCGGCTTCGACACCGAAAGTTACGTCGGCCATGTCGCTTGCCACATACGCCGCGACAGCCGCATGCGTGAATTCCAGTTGTCCGTACCCATTGATTCGTGAAACATCCAGCCCCTGCTGACCCAGCAGTTGATCGAACAGCAAGCGAGTTCCGGAATCGGGGTCGCGATTTACGAACCGAACGCCCGGCTCGAGTAGTTGCTCGACAGAAACCACGCCCAGCGGATTGCCGCGCTTGACCATCAGGCCCATCTCCCGAGTCACCAGGCTGATTGCCCGATAAACATTGGGTGTCAGCCAATCCTGGGCCTCGGCGATGCTGCGCTTCCGCAAGTTCCCGTAGGGCACGTGCAAGCCTGCGAGATCGCATTCGTCATGGGCCAGAGAGACTAAGGCGCTTTGATTGGTCACATAGCGCAGATCTACGCCGAGGTTCGCTTCCCGGCTGAGCAGCTCCCTCAGTTTGGAAACTGGGGATCCGTGGCTCGCCTGAACCCGGATGATCGGCGGACCGTGCGGCAGCAGTTGGTTGATCTCGGTTTCCAGCTCCTGAGACAAGTTCTGAAGCTGCGGCCCCAGGCGCGCCTCAAGACGCTGCCCCGCCCAAACCAGCTTGCCCCCTAAAGGCGTCAGACTGGTTCCGCGCCCCTGCTTCCGTTCCACCAATGGCGCCTCGAAGAACTCAGACCAAGTTTCAATGAGGTTCCAGGCGTGGCGATAGGACACTCCAACCCGCTCGGCAGCCCGGCCGATCTTGCCCGTCACTCGGATTTCATTCAGTAAAGTAAGGATGATCGCCAGCGACTGCGCACTGTTATCCCGCCTGAAACGCCACACGGGCTCAATCTCTACATGGATCAAATGGCGGCCTCTTTTCCCAAATAGGATGTAAATATCATATTCCCACATGTCGCCATCGAATCTATGCTGAAACAAACCAATTAGATTGGGTAGGCGGGATAGATATGTACAACACTGCATATATCAGAAGTGCGACGGTTTTGCTTCTCGCATTTTCCGCCTTCGCTCAGAACACCGGCGAGATTAAGGGCGTCGTGCGGGACCCGGATCAAGCCCTGGTCCCGAATTGCCCGGTGACCGTCAGGAATCAGCAGACGAGGATCAAGACCACGGGTGTTGCCGATGCTCAGGGCGCATACTCCTTTCAGGTGCCGCCGGGCACATATGTTGTCCAGGCAGATGGGCCGGGCTTTCAAACCAGCATTAGCCCGGAGCTCAAAGTAGAAGCGGGACAGAGCGTCAAGTTTGATTTTGCCCTGACCATCTCTGGAGTCGCGCAGTCCGTGAATGTTTCCGCGGGGACCGTCGAGAACGCTTATCGCGTCGATAATGTCGCGGCTGGAGGGCCGTTCGGAACCACGCCAATCCTTGATCTACCCTACTCGGTCAACGTGATTTCACGTCAATTGATTGACGATACCCAATCGAGAAACTTTAAAGAGGCGGCCAAATACCTGCCGGTAGTTTCGTTCCAGGAGATGCAGGGACCGGAGGTTCTGCGCCCCGAGACCCGCGGCATGCAGGGAAGCAATATGCAGAACGACCGCAAGGACGGAATGGGAATCGCGGTTACGACGCCCTCGGCTCTCGAAGAATACGAACAGGTTGAAGTCCTCAGCGGACTTGACGGCCCGCTGTACGGTCCAGCCAACCCGTCCGGCATTTTCAACTTTGTGACCAAGCGCCCCACCAACGAATGGCTGGGGGAAATCGAATTGGACTACGAGGGCGCCAGGGTCGGCACCGCTCATATAGACCTGGGCGGACGCTTCGGCAAGAACAAGATGTTCGGCATCCGTACGAATCTCTTGTTGGGCGCGGGCGAGGGCTATGTCAATGACAGCGAGCTCCGGCGTCAACTGGCCGCGGTGGCCGGCGACGCACGATTGACCTCCCGCACGGTCATCGAAGGCAACTATAGCTACTACAATTTGTTTCAGCACGGATACCCCGGGTGGTTCTCTTATTCCCCCACCACGACGCCGCTATCGGTAGCCGGCTCCAAGAGCATCCTGTTGCCGGAGAACGCTCCGGATCCGACAATTCCAGGTTATGGGCAATCCTTCTCGGGCGTGGATCTCACGTCGCAGATCGGCGAAGTGCGGTTGAAGCACGAATTCAGCTCGAACTGGCACCTGGTAATCGGAGGGCTGAACCAAATTTCCGACCGTAACATTAATACAGCGGTCAACCAGCTCGTCGACAACAATGGGAATTACAAGAGCTATCTGGCGAACGCCTTTTCTTCATTAGCTCCCCGCTTCCACGTGGACAGCGACCTTGCCTATCTGACCGGACGCTTCAACACGGGGTTTATCCGCCATGATGTGGTCATCGGCAGCACGGGCTACCGGTTTGCTTCCTATTCACCCGTGACCAGCCCGGCCAAGACGGCGCTTTGCACCGGGTATACTCCGCAAGCCATCTGCGAAGCCAATATCTCCGATCCGCTCGTCGATGTGGTGCCCCCATCAGGCATCTTCTCTTATGCGAAGACAAGTCCATCGACCGGGATCTACGTGTCCAGCATCATCCGGCAGCAGGGCTTCAGTTTTAGTGACGCGATTACGCTAAGCCCCAAATGGATCGTACGGCTTGCTGCCAGCCAGGATTGGACATGGACCGACAGTTATACCGATACGGCGGCCACTGGATATGCCAGAACCAGCATCCCCGGCGGCTATGTCTATCAGGGTGTCAGCCCGTCCGCCAGCGTGTCATTCAAACCGCATCGGGATATGACCATCTACGCGACCTTTGTCGACAGCATTCAGGCGCCAGATGTCGCGGCGGCCAACAGCGGCAGCATCATCATCGTAAACGCCAGTCAGGCGCTGCCGCCGTACCGCAGCAAGGAAGGAGAAATCGGTTACAAGGTAAGATTGCGCAGGATCAATTTCTCAACTGCTCTATTTCGATTGGATCGGCCGTTCGCGAACTACGTTACGGGTGTATCCAACCCGGTCTGCGGCGCTCAATCCGGCACATCGAATTGCGAGGCCTATGTAATTACCGGCGACCAGCGTAACTACGGCATTGAGACCATGCTCTCCGGCAGGATCGTGGAGCGGCTTATGATCACGGGCGGCTTGGTCGTGTTAAATCCAAAGCTGACCGACACCGGAATCGCCGCGACCAACAACAAGAATTTTGTGGGCATTCCAGACTATAAGTCCAATATACTCGCCGAGTATCACCTGCCATTTCTGACGGGCGTCTTTGCGAACATGGACTGGCAGCATGTGGGACGCCGCGCGATCGACGACATCAACAGCTCCTACACCCCGCAGTACGACCTCTTTGATTTCGGACTTCGCTATACGACTAAAATCGCAGACAAGGTAACCACCTTTCGGGTCACCGCAAATAACGCGACGAACGTGTTCTATTGGTCGACGTTAGGACCCGGCAGCATCACGGGACAAAGTAGCGGTAGCTACCTCGGCCATTTGGGTGAACCGCGCCTATTGACGGCTTCTGTGCGGTTCCAATTTTAGATTAGAGGGAATCCTATGTCGAAAAATGTCCTCAGGCTGTGGTTCTGCCGGATCGCTCCAATCGTCTTGACTCTATCGCTGACATCGAGCGCGCTTCCCCAGGGCACAACTTGCGCGCCGTCTTCCAACCAGCAGTTGATCATTTATCGCGCGGGCAGCCTGACGCGCGCGTTCCAGCCACTGGAGAAGACTTTTACTTGCCAGACTGGCGTGCGAGTGAAAGATATGCCGATGGGGAGCGTGGATGCAGGCCGTCAAATTACCGCTGGAGGCCAGGCCTGCGACCTTTACGCACCCGCGGACTACCTGGACATCGATCTGTTCATGAATCCCGCCGGTTATGCGAATTTCGATGTAGTGTTCGCCCACGGGAGGATGGTCCTGGCGTATTCCGCCAGCAGCTTGGCGTTGAAGAAACTACCTCCCATTGTCGAGGCGGGCAGTCCGGCCTTCCACGCGCCGAACTCGATTCCAAAGGCTGCGGCAAACTGGTACGAGATTCTGACGAGTGCCGGCGTTGCGATTGGAGGCGGCAACTGGTTTCTCGACCCCGGCGCCTATCGGGCTCCGATGATCTTCCAACTCGCGACCGAATATTACCGGGTACCGAACCTTTATAACAATCTGCTGGAGCACCTGGTGATTATGGGCCAGAATTCGGGAGCCGTTCTCGGCAAGCAATTCGATTTTCAGTTCACTTATGAGCACAACGCGCGTGCTACGGCGGTTGCCAATGCGGACTATCAATATGTCGACCTGCCGGATGAACTCAACCTGTCGAATCCCGCAAAGGGCGCCTACTACCGCCAGCATGCGATCGTCGTTCTGCCGGGACTAGGCACACCGCAGAGCGCAAAAACAGTTGCCGTTCCAGGCGCCCGTGTCGCGTGGGGGATCACTATGCTGAAGGACGCGCCTAACAAGCAGAATGCGATTAAATTCATTGAACTATTGTTGGGCCCGGCTGGGACTGCGGCGCTCAACGAAAACGGCCCCGATCCTCTCTCCCCCGCCCTGGTCAGCCCGCAGGATTTCAAAACTCTTCCGGAAGCGCTCCGCCCTCTGGTCAAAGTAATCGGTAAATAGCGTTACCGGGCGGGCCTATCAGTGGTATCGTCCGACGGCGCTCCCTGCTCCAGCCAGAGCCTGAATCCGCCCAATGTATGGACCAGACGCCATTCGTCGAAAACAGCCCTGGCCATGGCGAAGGCGGGGCCGGCCAGTTCCGGGGCCTGGCAGCTCGCCGGATAATTGAGCAGCCATTCTTCAAAGGCTTCAGGCTCCGGGTCGTCTTCCACCGCCCGATGCAACAGCGCTCGCTTGACCGCGAGTCCGAAGGCGTCGGGCGTCTGATCCCGTTTGCGTTTTCGTCTGCGTCCTTCTGAAGCTTCGAGCGCTGCGAGCAGGGCCTTGCACACGTCGGCCGGACGAAACGCGTCCGAGGCGTCTTTCTTGGCGTTCATGCGACGGCGTTCATGACTTCCAGGCGAAAAAGCTTGGCCTTGCGCCCTTGTCAATCACCGTGAGCCCGAGGGCACGGCCTGGGCCTGGCGGCCGTGCGAAGCCGTGCTCGATGGCGGCCACGTCAAGATCCACGCTGGCAAGATCCTCGAGCATGACCGCACCTGGCGGGCAGCCCTGAAGCCTGGTAAAAGTCTTGACGTATCCAAGGCAGCGCTGGCACGCGTCGATCACTGCATTCGAACCGGCTTTCTCCGGGGCTTTCTCCGGTACCAGCGAGATCAGCTCATCATGATCGGTCATATCGCAGTACGGGCAATACAGCGCGCGCGCGTGCCACTCTCCGCCGCATCGTCCGCAGCGGAAATAGCGGTTCCGTTCGATGCCTCGCACCTCGGCAAAGGCCGGCAAGGACCCGCAGACGGGGCAGTAGCCTTCCACCCAGCTTGCGGAAATCGACGACGCCCAGCGCCGGTTGCAGGCATAGAGAAACGGGACAGGAAGCAGGGCGGTGACCGCGTGGAGCGCCTCCGCGTCCGCGCCCGAAACCGCCGCGATTTCGCTGATCTGATCGCTATCCTGACAAAGCGACGCTGTGAACAGTGGCGCCCATTCCATATCCGCATGCAGAGCCGCTTTCAGGCTCGACATCTTCGGCGTCCCGGCGCGCGAAGCGGTTCGGATCAGCCGTTCAAACAGACGGCGAACCAAACCGGTGTCCAGGGTAAGCGTAGTTCCTGCGAGCAGCGGAACCGCGTCCCGTTGTTCCGGGGCGCTGGCCGGAACAGCCGCCTCCCATGCGGGCCCCCCTGCCTCGCGCAGAATCTCATCGACCACGGCGAGCCATGGCTCCCATTCCGGGCGCTCCCGCCTGAGACCGTTCAGAGCGGCGTCCGGCGCACTCATTGACGGCTCAGCTGCTCGGCCTGCCGTGCGGAGTCGAGGGGAGGGTGGGTACTGACGAATCGAGGTGTCTTCCAGAATGGATCCGCGCCGTCGTGCATCTTTACGACCGCTGGCCGGTTGCCGACGTCGGCGCCACGACCGCCGCGTACGCGCGTAGTCTCCGGGCTGACACAGCCAACGGCGACGATGCAGCCAATCAGCAGCACGAGGAACGACACGGTCTTCATCTTAGACCCTCTCCGACGAAAAAACGATCACCACGCGAAGCAGGAAACCGGCGATCAGGACAAGTATGGCGGTGGTCGACATACTTACGTTGCGAATCGGACTTCTGCGCCATGCAAGGAACAGTGGCGCGACCATTCCCAGAGCCACCACGATCAGGAGCAGAAGGCCCCAGGCATTCAGCCAGGCGCTCAGCACCCGCCCCAGCGATAGGACTACGGCGGTGAACACCAGCAACTCGAGCGCGATGACCCATGTCTCCATGCGATGCAGGTCCGCCAAGCCGGGCAAGGTCAGGGCGGATCGGTGCGCCAGTAATGTCATCAATGCGGCCGATGTCGACGCCGCCGATACGACGAACAGCATTCCCAGCAGAGGCGTGTCGGCCCAGATCGGACGATTCGTCACCCCTAGGAGGACTCCCGTATAGCTGGCAACGTAGAATCCGGAAATTCCGCCCAGCAGCTCAACCACCAGCCCCGGCGCCGCTGGTGCGCGCAGTTTGCGGAAGGCCGGCCACTGAATCCGATCGTCCTCAGCGAGTGCTCCGAGAAATGAGGCGAGGCTGAACAATCCAAAGGTGAGGAGCACCCAGGATCCGACGGACATCGGGGACCAGTACTTGAACATCGGCCTGCCCGTATTGCTCTCGAACAACATGTGCCAGAACCGCAGCGGTCTTCCGAGGTCGACGGTCAGCAGCAAACCGCTGAGGGCCACACAGGGAAACGCGACGTAGTAACCAATGTGAGCGAGAGGACGGTCCTCACGCCTGCCGAACAGGTCGATTAGGGCTGCCAGGAAGTAGCTTCCTCCAGCCAGGCCTCCAAAAAAGAAATACAGTGCGATGTACCATCCCCAATGGGGGCCGGTGGTGAACCAGGTGCTCGATGGCGCGGCGTTCATGGCTGCGTTTCCCCATCTGTGGCCGAGGCGGCTCGCTTCCGAAAGTTGAAAATACCGGCTAACCCGACCATGATGGCTCCCAGCGCCGCATACAGAGAGCCGGGGACCAGGTTGCGCGTCGGCATCTTCGGGTCGGGTGGCAATCTGTACACCTCCGGTTTGTCGACCAGCAGATAAAACGAGTTGAGTCCGCCCAGCATCTTCTCGTCGGCCCCGTAAAGATAGGCTCTGTTCTCGCCGGCCTGGTGCAGTTGCTCCACTCGTGCTTCTGCTTTCGTGTGAAGCTCCTTGATGGTTCCAAACTGGATCGATTTTGTAGGGCAGGCTTTCGAGCAGGCTGGCTCCATGCCGCCCTGTAGCCGGTCGTAACAGAGGGTGCATTTCTGAGCTGTATTCGAGACCGGATTGATGTCAATCACACCAAAGGGGCAGGCCCCGATGCAGTCCCGGCAGCCGTTGCAGGCATTCGATTGGATGACCACGGTATCGAACTCCGTGCGGATAATCGCGCCCGTGGGGCAAACCTCCAGGCAGGCGGCGTGGACACAGTGCTTGCAAACATCGCTCATCAGGAGCCAACGGCCGTCCGTCCGGCTTTCCGAGAACTGTTCGATGAACTTGACATGGCGCCAGTGGGTCCCGTCCAGCCGGCGGGTGTTGTCGTAGCTATCGCCGCTTAAGGTGTTCAAACCACCGTTGGTGCTGGGAAGTTGATTCCATTCCTTGCACGCGACCTCGCAGGCTTTGCAGCCGATGCAGACCGTCGTGTCGGTGAAAAACCCCATCGGCTCAGCCATGCCACCTCCTGGTCTCTCGCTTCATGCTTTCTCGATGTTACAGACGAACGCCTTGCTTTCGTGAATCGTCACGTTGGGATCGCCGACCAGCGCCGTCAGCTCGTTCACGACATCGCCGGTCACGAGGCCCTCATAACCCCAATGCCAGGGCATTCCGACGTGGTGGAGGGTCTTGCCATTGACTTGCAACGGGCGCAGACGCCGCGTGACGAGTGCCTTCGCTCGGACGTGCGATCGTGGGCTGGAGATGCGGACCCAGTCGAGATTCTGAATGCCTTTTTCCTGCGCCAGCTCCGGACTGATCTCCACAAACAGCTCGGGTTGCAGTTCGGAGAGCCACGGCAACCAGCGGCTCATGGCGCCAGCCAGATAATGCTCGGTGAGCCGATAGGTGGTCATCACGTACGGAAATTTCGGATCCGCGACGCCCGCCAATGGGTTGGCCGGATCTTTCCAGTACTTAAGCACCGGACTGGACTGCTGCTCGTACAGAGGATTGTGCACCGGTGATTCCGCCGGCTCGTAGTGCGTCGGGAGCGGACCGTCGAGCAAACCGCCCGGTACATACAGCCAACCTACTCCGTCGGCCTTCATGATAAACGGGTTGGTTCCTGATTGGGCGTCGAGGCCGATAGCTCCAGGCACCGCCTTTGCGGTGGGCGGTTTGGTTACGGCGAAATCAGGTACATCGTAGCCAGTCCACTTCGCTCCATCCCACCACACCCACTTCTTCCGCTCGCTCCACGGATTACCGGCCGGATCGGCCGACGCGCGGTTGTACAATAGCCGCCGGTTGGCCGGCCAGGCGAAGCCCCAATTCAACTGTGCGCCGCGTTGGCCGGGAGGATCGGGTTGTTTACGGGCAGCCAGGTTTCTGTCAGGAGCCGGAAAGACGCCGGAGTAGATCCACGACGCACACGTCGTCGAGCCGTCATCGGCAAGCGCGGCAAAACCGGGGAGGTGCTTGGCGGAGTCGGCAGTGAAGTATCCGTTCAACTCCTTCAGGACCTTCGTGACGTCCGGCTCTCCAATTTCCCTTTGCCTGGCGTCCTGACTCTCATAATCGAAAATCAGGTTCCTGAATCCCGCATCCCGTGGCGCCTGGCTATCGGCGTACAGCTTCTTCAATCGCTTCCCCAGTTGATAGGTGAACCACACATCGGTTCGACAATCGCCGGGCGCCTCGGCAGCCTTGAAGTGGGACTGTAGCATCCGTTGCGTGTTCGTGAACGTGCCTTCGGTTTCGGCTACCTGAGCTGCCGGAAAGAAGAAGACTTCCGTATGTATGTCATGGGTCTTGACTTCGCCGCTGGTCACCTCCGGCGCGCTCTTCCAGAAATTTGCGGTCTCGTGCAGCCAGTTGTCTTTGACCACCAGCCATTCGAGCTTCCGCATGGCTGCGCGCTCCAGCTTTGCATTCAGCGACGTCGCCGGGTTTTGGCCGACGCACAACATGCCTTTTACCTTGCCATCGTTCATCGCGACAAACATAGGCATGTGGGAGTGGTCGCCGAGGATTCTGGGATGCCAGCCATAGCCAAAATCGGTTTCGGAAGTCGCCGCGTCCCCGTACATGGATTTAAGATAGGAGACCACGAACTTCGGCGTATTCGCATAGTAGCCGGTAGGAACGGTCTCCGAGGCCAGGAAATCGCGGAGCGTGTCGTGTTTCTTGAGGACCGACGGATGATTTATGTATCCGTGAATCGAGTGGTACAGCGTCGGAACATCGGTGGATCCCTGAATCGAGGCATGACCGCGCAACGCCATGATCCCGGCGCCCGGCCGGCCGAAATTTCCCAGCAGAAGCTGCAACAGGGCACAGCAACCAATGATCTGCGGTCCATTCGTGTGCTGCGTCCACGCGACTGCATACGCAAACGAAGTGGTTCGGTCGGCGCCTGAGTTGGCGAGGATCGTGTCGGCAACCTTGAGAAATATGTCCTGCGGGCAACCAGTGGTTCGCTCGACCATCTCCGGCGTGTAGCGGCTGAAGTGGTTTTTGACAATTTGGAAAACGCAGCGCGGATTCTGGAGGGTCTCGTCACGCTGTACCGGGGGCTTCAGCAGTGACTTGACCAGGCCGTCGTACGGCGGTCCCGAGGGTGCCTTGGCGGGGGGGGCGCCGTTATTGCCGCCGCGATCACTGGCTTGATCGGCAGCCGCCGCAGCGTGTGTGCCTGCATATTGCCAGCTCTTGGAATCGTACTCGCCAACAAATCCGTTGTAGGGCCACTCGGGCACACCGCTCTTGACTGCCATCAGACCCGAGAAGACGCCATGGTTGTCTTCGGCGTCCTTGTAGTCCTCGCCGACGATCGTTGCGGCGTTGGTATAGTGCGTGACCCATGAGCGAAAGAACGGGTCGCTGTTCCAGCGTTCGCTGTTGATGACGTGATGGATGACGCCGCCCAGGAACGCGATATCCGAGCCTGCCCGGACGGGCGCATAGATATCCGCGACCGCGCTGGTGCGGGTGAAACGCGGATCGACGTGAATGATCTTGGCGCCGTGTTCGACTTTTGCGGCCATAGGCCATTTGAACGCGACCGGATGATTCTCCGCCATGTTCGAACCCATGACGACCACGCAATCGGAATCCGCCATGCTGCGAGGATACATAGTCGCTGCGCCGCGGCCGAGTCGTGTCCCCAGACCGGGGACGCTGGAGCTGTGTCAAATACGGGCCTGATTCTCAATCGCGACGATGCCCAGGCCGCGCATGAGTTTCTGGTGTATGTGATTCCATTCAATATCGAGCGTCGCCCCGCCCAGCGAGAAGATCCCGGTCGTCGCATTGACGAGCTTGCCGTTCGGAAGGCTTTCGATAAAGGTTTCATCGCGCGTCTTCTTCATCAGGCTGGCGACGCGATCCATAGCGCGATTCAGGTCCCACACCTCCCATTCGGTTGCGCCAGGAGCCCGGTGCAGCACCTGGGTGGGGCGATTGGGATTGATATGCAGTTGAAAGGTCGCCGCGCCTTTGGGGCACAGGCACCCTTCGTTGTGAGGGCTGCGAGAATCGCCTTCGATGTTCACGATCTGGCCGTTGATCGTGTGGACCAGCGTAGCGCAGCCAACCGAGCAGAACGGACAGACGCTAGGCGTGACCTTCGCCTTGGCGATCCGCAACTCCTGAGCCTTCGCCACGACGCCCGAAAGGCTGACGCCGGATGCGATCAGCCCGCCAAGGGCCGAGGCGCCGCCGCCCGCGACGGAGAGACGAAGGACGTTACGCCGTGAAATCTCCATGGAAAGACCTCGCTGTGTGTCGTTAGGCTCGTGGTACGGCTACATATATTTATACGCCCGCGCGTAAGGCGGACGCAACTGCAACGTTGGCTAGATTTTCGCATCGCGCGTCGAAGGTTGCGCGAGGAGGACGAGTGGCGCGATCCGTCGCAGCGATTCTCCCTCGACGACAGGAGGCCGGAAGCCGTTCAGGCCGGGTCCGATCCAGTGTCTTGCGCGCCGGCGCTAAGCTTGGAAAAGGAAGGGAGCGAAGGGCACGGAATGGATTCTGAACAACTCAAGACTGGGCTTCATGACCTGGCGCTGGATCTCCGATGGTCTTGGAATCATACAGCCGACGAATTGTGGAGTCGCCTCGATCCCGAATTGTGGGCGTTAACGCACAACCCCTGGGTGGTCGTTCAGACGGTCTCGCGCCAGAAAGTAGACGCGTGCCTGCAGGATGCGGTTTTCCGCGAAAAACTGGAGAAGGCGCTGCAATACTACCGGCATCACGACACTCGCGCGCACTGGTTCGAGACCGCGCATCCTAACGCGCCGATCACGGCGATCGCTTACTTCAGCATGGAATTCATGCTGAGCGACGCATTGCCGATCTATTCCGGCGGCCTCGGCAATGTAGCGGGCGATCAGCTCAAGGCAGCGAGCGACCTGGGCGTCCCCGTGTACGGCGTCGGACTCTTGTATCAACAGGGATATTTCCGGCAGCGCATCGATGCGGAAGGCCATCAGGAGGCGCTTTACCCGTACAACGATCCGACCCAGTTACCGATCTCTCCATTGCGCCAGCCGAGTGGTGAATGGCTCCGGCTGTCGATTCACTTGACCGGTGTCCGGCTTTGGCTGCGTACATGGGAAGTGAAAATCGGGCGTGCGCGGCTGTTTCTGCTGGATTCGAACGATCCGGCGAATTTTCCCGATTACCGCGGCCTAACCTCCGAACTCTATGGAGGGGGCCCGGAAACGCGTTTACAACAGGAGCGTATCCTCGGCATCGGGGGCTGGCGGCTTCTGCGCGCGCTGGGACTTCGTCCGGAGGTTTGCCACCTCAATGAAGGCCACGCCGCGTTCGCGGTATTGGAACGGGCCCGCGATTTCATGGAGGAGACGAAGCAGCCATTCGAGGTGGCCTTCGCGGCGACACGCTCCGGGAATCTGTTTACTACGCATACGCCGGTCGAAGCCGGGTTTGACCGGTTTTCGCCGGATCTTATGGGGCGGCATTTCCATCGCTATGCGGAAGAGCGGCTCGGGATTCCGTTCTCGCAACTGATGGGACTAGGCCGCTTGAATCCGTACAACGAGTCGGAGCCGTTCAACATGGCGTATCTCGCCATTCGCGGCAGCGACGCGGTGAACGGGGTGAGCCGTTTGCACGGCGAAGTCAGCCGCCGCTTGTTCCAGCCTTTGTTTCCGCGTTGGCCCCAGGCTGAAGTGCCGGTCGGGCATGTGACCAACGGCGTTCACGCCCCGATATGGGATTCGGAGGCGGCGGATCAGGTTTGGACCGCGGCCAGCGGTAAGGATCGGTGGCGCGGCGATCTTCAGGAATTGTCCGGGGCGTTGGACTCTGTTTCCGCGGCGGAGTTGTGGAAGATGCGCACCGGGAGTCGCAGCCAACTGATCGATTATGTGAGGAAATATCTGGCGCGCCAACTCGCTGGGTCCGGAGCCGCTGCTGAGGAAGTCGAGCTGGCGGGTCGCATCTTCGATCCCGACACGTTGACCATCGGATTCGCCCGCCGGTTTGCAACTTACAAGCGTCCCAACCTGCTCCTGCGCGATCCGGATCGACTGCTGCGAATTCTGAACAACCCGAAACGGCCCGTTCAGCTGGTGATCGCGGGAAAGGCGCATCCGCAGGATCAAGAAGGCCAGGAAATGATCCGGCAATGGATTCAGTTCATCCGCAAAACCGCCGCGCGCCAGCACGCCGTGTTTCTGGCCGATTACGACATGCAGATGGCAGAACCCATGGTCCGCGGGATGGATATCTGGATCAATAGCCCGCGGCGGCCTTGGGAAGCGAGCGGGACTAGCGGCATGAAGGTCCTGGTCAACGGAGGACTGAATCTTTCGGAGCTAGACGGCTGGTGGGCGGAGGCCTACGCGCCGGAGGTGGGATGGGCGATCGGAGATGGACGGGAGCACGGTTCGGACCCCGAGTGGGACCGCGTCGAGGCCGAGCAGATCTACTCGCTGCTCGAGAACGAGATCATTCCGATGTTCTATCAGCGCGATCAGGCGGGCGTTCCGGGCGCCTGGATCGAGCGTGTGCGCCAAAGCATGTCCCGTCTGACGCCGCAGTTTTCCGCGAATCGCGCGGTGAGAGAGTATACCGATACGCATTATGTTGCGCGCGCGAAGGCGTATGGCGAACGATCGAAGGACCCTGGCGCCGTCAGCGCGCTAATCCAGTGGCGCAAAGCGGTGGAGCAGCATTGGCCTGGTCTCCGCTTTGGATCGATGGATGTGGCTTCCGAGGGAGGACGGCGAATCTTCACCGCCCAGGTTTATCTGGATGACCTGGACGCGGAAGCAGTGCGCGTCGAGTTGTTCGCCGATGCGACGGATCACGATGGTATGCAGATCGTGGAAATGAAACGCGGCGAACCGCTGGTAGGCGCTTCTAATGCGCATCATTACACGGCGGCCGTCGTCTCGAATCGTTCTGCCGGCGATTTCACGCCCCGCGTGGTGCCGCATCAGGCATTGGCGTCGGTTCCGCTGGAGTGCGCGCGGATTCTCTGGTACCGGTAGACTTGCGTTGGCGCGGGCGCAGCCACTGAGCGCCCGCCAGGTTGAGATATGACAGCATCGCTACTTGGCCAGCCGCAAAACCTGTCGGTGTCTCGGCGAACCACTTTCGGAGCACGTCGAGCGAGCGGGCGTGGCTCTCATCCGTGTCGGCGGTGCAGGCATAGGAGACGACGATGAGGCTCAACCTCATCTCCTGGCCGATAGCCTACGAACCGGACTTGGCTGTCGACGGAAATACCCCAGTTTGATGGTCAGGCACGTTGTCGAAAAAACCGATTTTGTCCAGGTCAGGACGTACCGCCCACGCGTCGACGTTCCAATCGCCTGCCTTGCCTCTGATCTTGACGCCGTCGAAGCTCTGACGAACATTTGGGCCTTCTCGAATAGAGACAAGCCGAGTCGCCGGCGTGGAATCGCGCCACCAAACGGCTTACGCCGTCCTACGTCCAGCGATTTCGTGCCGGATCTCACGGTGGAGCCCGAATCTACGCATTTTGTACATCAACGTTGTTCTTTTCACGCCCAAACGGGCGGCGGCGCCAGACTTGCCGCCGACCACCCAGTTGCTGTTGTTGAGGGCTTTCAATATGTGATCCCGCTCTGCTTCCGCTAAGGTCACCGGCTTCGCTCCACTCACCATGCAGGGCCGCGACGGAGGCAGCCGCAGCACGTCGCTGTTCGTCAGGATTACCGCCCGTTCGATGAAATTTTGCAGCTCTCGGATATTTCCAGGCCACGCGTAGCCCATCAGAGTATCAAGAGCATCATTCGCAATCTTAGAGATCTGTTTGGACATGCGGCTGGCATATTTGTGGACGAAATGGGCTATCAGGATAGGAATGTCTTCCGGGCGCCTGCGTAGTGGTGGAAGAACGATCGGAAAAACATTCAGCCGGTAATAAAGGTCCATTCGAAACTGCTTATTGGCGACCAAGCCGGAAAGGTCCTGATTTGTTGCCGCCACAATACGGACATCCACCCGGCGAGTATGGGCGCTGCCCAGCCGCTCGAACTCCTGTTCTTGCAACACTCGCAATAACTTCGTCTGCAACTCCAGAGGTATGTCGCCGATTTCGTCCAGGAAGAGCGTGCCGCCGTTCGCCACCTCGAAACGACCTAACTTTTGCATTACAGCACCGGTGAAAGCGCCCTTTTCGTGACCAAAAAGCTCACTCTCCAGGAGCCCCATCGGGATCGCCGCGCAGTTCAGCTTGACGAAGGGGCGATTTCGGCGCGCGCTGTGGCCGTGAATCGCATTTGCGATCAGCTCTTTGCCGGTACCCGTTTCCCCTTCAATGAGAACCGTGGAATCGGCAGGCGCCACCGTCCGGACTTGGTCCAACACTCCACACAGGTCCTGGCTCGCCCCCACAATGCCTTCAAGGCCGTTTCGGATTTCGTCATCGCCCCGCGACGAGTCCAGGAGATCATCGAGATAAATGAAGGAGCCGTATTGTAACTCTGTCTGAAGTTCATACGGAACGCGCACGCTAGCTTCACTGGCCATAACCAAGAACCTTTCCTTCGCTACCGATTTCCTTCGATGCGCTGGTGATGACGGCCGATTCGGTTCATAAAGCGTTCTTCGGGCTTTTTATGCAGACTTCGTTTGCGGCGCAGACGGCTCGCTCTTCGCCTGCATTGATTTCACGAGGTCGGCGGCCGAGGCCCCTTCGAGCGACAGTCCGTAGCCGACTTCCCTCACAAGACGCTCCTTCAGGGGTTGAATGAAATGCACGCGCGTGTCGCGGCGCGTCACCTCTGGAGCCTTCAGGTAGAGCGCGGCCAGCTCCCGCGCACGGTTGAGTGCGTTCCCGTTCGCAACTACTTCGGCGACGACCCCCCATTCGTAGGCAGTCCGCGCCGGGAGTGGCTGTGGGTTGAGCAGGAAAGCTTCCGCCCGCCCCGGTCCCGCGCGATAACTCCAGGTGGTAAAGACGCCGTCGCCAGGCACGACACCGGCGGCGAAGTGACCTACGTCCTCAAAGGTCGCGCCCTCGGCTGCCACAATGACATCGGCCAGCAGCGCGTAGTCGGAATGGATATGCGCGCGTCCCTCGATGGCCGCGATCACCGGCACGCGTATGTTCGCGATGTTTTCCAGAACCTGAGCGCCTTCGTCATGGATCTGGCTCCACACCCCGGGATCCGATACGTTCTTGAAAGACGCCCAATCGACACCGATCAGGAAGTCCCCGCCCGCCCCCGTGAGGATTACGATCTTATTCGCTCGATCTTGCGAAATCCGGTAGAAGGCATCCACAACCTCGGTATGGACCTCTGCGTTGAAAGTCAGCGGCCCTCCGTTGTTATGAAACTGCACGACCAGCACGCCTTGTTCATCCCGTGTCAACTTCAGGCTGCGGTACGCAGTGAAATAGTTATCTCGAATCGTTTCCATATGTTCTCCTTTGTGTACTTAATCTCTGAAACCATTTTTGTTTCTGCGCTTCTTGATGGTCAAAGACGTCTTTTGAGCCTTCTCACTCTTACTTTGGCGGATCAAGCTTCAGAATTCATCCCCACATGGAATGATCTTTAACTCGCCCCTCGGGGTTGACCAGGCGCGCACTAATGCCCGTCGTGCCTTTCCTGGGGCGGGAAAACGATCTCGCGGCGTCCAAATAACCTTGCGTCGACGGAATACGCGCCCGGTCCTAGTAGAGCGATCGCTACGGCGTTCAGGCTCGACAACGCGATGAACCGTCCATCGGTGTCACCCTCAAGGAGCAGCACCGTCATTTCGAACACGCAAGCAACTACGGACACTACGGGCGTCAAGAAACCAACGCATAGAAGCGCGCTGCCCGCGGCCAGCGCAACGCACATCAAGGGAAAAACGGAGGATTTAAGGACGTCGAAGCAATTGTCGAACACCGCCCCAGCCAGGGAAATTCGGAGTATCAACAATGCGACGCCAGGCGCTCCGGCTGGAAATATCGAGAAAAGACGTAACACATCTCAAGTTATTCGGAATTGTACGAGAGATCAATCCGCAAAAGGTGGATCGCGGAATCCTTCATTAGGGGGATACGCAGGGAATCCCGCCTCAAGCGCCACGGCACGCCGTGCGGTTCAACCGTCGATAAACCCGCGCCTCATGGCTATGGTTACAGCGTGCGTCCGATCGTTCGCGCCGAGTTTCGATAGGATGCTTTTCATATGAGTCTTCACGGTGGCCTCCGAAACTGCGAGTTCCATCGCAATGATCTTATTGGATGTTCCTGTGGCCACCTTGCGCAAAACTTCGATCTCGCGCTCGGTCAGCGCATCGTCGGCAACGTGCTCGGCTAAGCCGGCGGCGATCTCTGGTGGAATGCACCTCCTGCCGGCATATGTATTTCGTATGGTGTTGACGAGTTCCTCGCGGAGCATGCCTTTTAGAAGGTATCCGCTGGCCCCGGCCTTCAATGCACGGAGCGCTTGTGCGTCGCCGTTATAAGTAGTCACGACCACGAAACGGGCCGCCGGGAATTCGCGGCGGATTGCCAGGATCGCTTCGATCCCGTTCATCACAGGCATTTGCAGATCCATCAAGGTGACATCCGGGCGATGAGTGCGGTAGGCTTCGATCGCCTCCTGCCCGGTGGTAGCCTCGCCGACCAGGAGAATGTCTTCCTCGCCTTGGATCACCGCCGCAATCCCCGAACGAAGAAGCGGATGGTCGTCAACGGTGAGAACCGTGATCTTGTGAAGGCTTGACATCGCCGTTACCTCGCTTGCCCCCAGCCGCGCCTGATCCATTTCCAGCGCGACTCGCTCCCGTTCCGCACATACGCAACCTTGGCGGGAACACTGAGATCGATCTCCGTACCGGCGCCGGGATTGCTCCAAAGTTTCAAATGACCGCCGATTTTTCGAGCGCGTTCCCGCATTCCCGGCAATCCCCAATGCCCCTGCCGGCCCCCGGACAGAATCTCCGAGTCAACGCCGCAGCCGTTATCCCGCACCCGCGCGCTGAGGCTTTGACGAGTGTAAGTGATCTCTGCTTCGATGCTCGAGGCCTTCGAGTGTTCGAACGCGTTGGCCAGCGCCTCCCGGGTAATCAGGTAGACCTCGTCCCGCACCACCGGATGAAGCAAGATCGGGGATCCCATCACTGTCACGTTGAACCCGACCTCGCGGTTGTTCTTCAGCGCCTCGCCATAACCGGCCACCATTTCCGGCAACTCGTTTGCCGTCGCACCTTCCGCGCGCAGGTCGCGAACACGCTCGCGCCCTTCGAGCAACACCTGGTCGGCATATTTCAGCGCCATTTCCATGGTGAGCCGCGCAGGTTCCCGATCGGGTATCTGCTTCATTGCCGCCTGGAAGTGCAGAGTCAAGCCTTGAAAACCCTGGAGCAGTGTGTCGTGCAATTCGCGTGCGATGCGTTCGCGCTCGGCGAGTTGCGCCTCTAATCGCCGGTGCAATTCCGCGGAGATTTGCCGCAGGCGCCAGAGGTAAATCTGCCAAAGCAGCGCAAGGCCGGCGAAACACAGAGCGCCTTGAACCAATCCGTCTGATAGAAACCCGGCGGAACTACGATCCCGGCGACTGCACCGGTCAGGTTCCAGACGCCGTCGTTATTGCAGGCGATCACATGAAAGCGGAAATGACCGGGCGGGAGCTTGGGGTAGTACGCGGCGCGGCGTGTTCCCACGTCCTGCCAGCCCTTGTCGAATCCTTCCAACCGGTAGCGGAAGCGCACACGCTCCGGAATCGACAAGCTCAGCGCCGTATACTCGATGCGTACGTTTTGCGGCGACTTCGGGAGCTGGGAGGCCTCGAAGGCGCTGAATCGCCGGTCGTCTGCGTAGATCGCTTCGATCGTAATGGGCGGAGGAGCAGGATTTTTGTAGATGCGCGCGGGATCGACCCAATAGACGCCGTTTGAGCCGCTCATCCAGATGCGGCCGTCGCCGGCCTCACTGCCGAAGGCAGGGGCCGGATTTGGGTAGCGGTACCTTTCACGCCATCGCGAAAATCGAAGAGATCGTACTGAAGTTTATGCTGAGGATCCCGCAGTCTATTCGCAATCCCGGCAGCGGGGATGCGGGCGACCCCGGTCGCCATGTTAAGCCAGAAATCGCCATTGGCGGTTTCTACCACGCCGCTGATGCCCCGAAATCGGGATCGGCCTTCGCCGGCTATCGTGTGGAATTTGTTGCCATCGAAAAGCGCAAGTCCAAACTCGCCGGCTGCCCAAATATGATTGCCGCGTCCCCCGATAGCGAGCACATTCCCAACGTGCAGTCCTTCGGCTGCGGAAAAGGTTCTCACGCGATCTCCGTCCAGCAGAGCAATCTGGTTGCCCATGTACCCGAACCAGACGCGATCCGTGGAGTCTGTCCAAAGAATCATGGCGGCCGGCTTCGGCAACCCCGGCAGACTACCGTATGGAGCCCAGACGCCATCGTGCCACCGGTAAACGCCGTGCTTCTGAATGGAAACCCAAAGATCGCCAGTGCGACTGCGAGTGATCGACTGGACGTCCCAGTGACCAGCCACCAGATTTTTATCGGGAAATTCGATGTTCTCCGGACGCCCTCCGATCCATCGCGTAAGCGTCCCTCTCCCGCCGAGCCAAAGCGCCCCCTCGAAGTCACACCACCCGAAGGTCATCTCCGGGACGACGTCGCCCAGAAGCCTGGCCGGGCCGATATGAAGACCTTCTCGAACCGATACCCCGTCGCCGGCAACCGTCATCAGCGATCGTCCGCTTCCCTCCCAAATAATCCCTTTCCGATCCGTCACCAGGAGAGGATCGTAGCCGGTTGCCGGGGTTGGAAATGGACCTTGAACCACATTCTTCTTTCGAAAGCGATCCAGTCCACCCATGGTCGCTACCCAGACATTGCCCTCAGTGTCCTCAAGCGCGCTATTGATGCCGGTCACTTGTCAGGCCGTCTTTGTGCGTAAATGTCTGAATAAGGCTGCTGGTCTCGTCGATAAGCGCGTTTGGCAATCTTTCCGGGTTCGCAACGCGGCGCAGTCCCTCCGTCGGACGTTCGGTCTGCATCCAAAACCCGCCATCCCGATCCACCAGAGCCAAAAAGAGTCTCGGCCCAATCGCTGCCTTGGATCCGTCGTAAAACTCCGCCAGTGGGCCGTAGACCGCTCGTATTCCCGTATCTCTCTCCACATCCAAAGGGTCCCGTCCGGAGCTTGCTTCATTCTCCAGTCATGCGGGACCTTTCGCCGCTGAAAGACATGGGCGCCCGGCGACAGACAATAAAGATCGGTAAATCCGTTCACCCAAAGTTTTCCCTGATTGTCCAAGAAGAGCGACTGCGCGCGCTCCGAAAAGAAGCCCCATTCCGTTCCGATTTTCTCCCAACGGGAATTCGCGAAGCGGAAGAGTCCGTGGGTCGTTGACGCCCAGACTGCTCCCTCGCGATCCATTGCGAATTCAGTTATGGTCGACAATGGTAATCCCTCTCTTTCGCCATAACTGTGGCCGCGTCCGTTCTTGAGGAAAGTCGCTCCGTAAGGACGGAAACCAATCCACAGGCCGCCGTCGGGAGTTGCTAATAATGCCGCGATATCCTGGGACGGGATCGGGTCGCCTCGCTCGGGCTGATAACGCTCGAAGCGAACGCCATCGAAACGGAAGAGTCCGCTTTCCGCCGCTAACCACAGATAGCCGTCCTTGGTTTGCGCGAGCACGTGAGCACCGGTTGGGGCGCCATCCTCGATGGTCCAGGCGGTGTGGTAGAACTGCGCGATCGAACGGTCGGGATCGAGGGCAAAAGCAATATGGCAGGTCGCGAACAGCAACAGAAAAAGGATGCCGCCGCGCGTCCGCGATTTGCAATCGGAAGACGACCTGATCATGACTCGGCCCAGTTGTCAAAACTGTCAACGCCACCTTGACATTGGTCCCAATGATTTTCCCGCGGGTTAAGGTGCACCGTCAGATTTGGGCGACGCCTCCATCGACGAACAGTTCAATCCCAGAGATGTAACTCGCCTCATCTGATGCGAGAAATGCCACGGCTTTGGCGATTTCGTCTGGATCTCCCAGGCGGCCAAGCGGAACGTTTTTCGCGAGTTCTTCCTTCATCTTGGTTAGCCCGTCGCCCTGTTGCCAAGTTTCGAAAATCGGAGTATCGATATTGCCGGGGCTGATTGCGTTTACGCGGATACGGCGTTCGCGGAGTTCATTGGTCCAGGTGCGAGCGAAAGAGCGGACGGCTGCCTTCGTCGCGCTATAAACGCTGAGGCCTGAGAAGCCCTTGACGGTGGCAATGGATGCGTTAAGGATGATCGATGCGCCGTCGTTCAACAGAGGAAGCGCCTTCTGAACCGTGAAAAAGAGGCCCTTCACGTTCGCATCGAAATGAAGGTCGTAGAATTTCTCGTCCACAGTACCGAACGGCGCCAATTGTGCGATGCCGGCATTCGCGAATAGCACGTCAAGCTTTCGACCATATCCTTTCACTGATTCGTATACGCGATCGATATCGTTGAGGCTCGCGACGTCGCCCGGGATTCCCGTCGCCTTATCGCCGATTTCAGCGACCGCCACGTCCAGCACGTCCTTTCGCCGGCCCGTGATGAACACGTGATCCGCACCTTCCTGGACGAAACGTTTTGCCGTCGCGAGGCCCATGCCCGTCGAACCGCCTGTGATCACTGCGACTTTGCCGGCGAGTTTCTTACAAATATATGGTGATTGGTCCGTCCGCGCCTCAGCGCGACTGGGAGCTTCGGATTTGGGAGTTGTTTCTATTGTCGTGCTCATATTTGCGTCCGTCTTTGATCTTGCGGGGAAGCCGCACAATCGAGAGAGAAGCAAAGCGCGGACCAAAGTCTCACCCTGGGGCAAACGCTTGATATTACTGCCACCTGCCTGATCACGGCTCGGCCCAGTGTCAAAACTGTCAACGCGCCCATGACATTCAGCGAACACCAATGTTCCCGCCTGTTTAGATGTCAGAATCTGTGTATTCATCCACGTCCCGAGGGCTGTTGCGGGTCTTACGAGCCAGTTGCCTCAAGACTTCCTTCATGTACACACCACAGCGAAGTTTGGCCTTTTCTCGCGTCAACCGCAGCAGTACCTCTTCGCCCTCCGGACCGATCGCGGTCACGCTCCTCAGATCGACAATTAGTTCGCGGCCTTGAAGATCTGTTCTGGCCCTTTGGCAGGCACTGGTCAGTTCAGCGGTCCAAGGCGCGATGAGCTTGCCCTCGACGATGACTCGCCGCCGGCGTCCCTCCTCGACAACCGTGATCTTCAACATGCCGCACGTATCCCTGACATGGGAAAACGCAACCCACGTACCATGGACCCGCGGCTGAAACTATCCTGTTTTCAATGCGAAAAGTGGGGTGCAATCTGAGAGGGTCCGGAGTGTCAAAGCGGCTTTGACAGTCTCGGTCGAATTTCAATGTCAGGTGTAATCGCGGGGATCGATACCAAGTTTCTTCATCCGGGCCAAAAGAGTTGTCCGATTCATTCGCATGCGCGCGGCAGCGCCGTCCGCGCCTCCCACTCGTCCCTTTGTCTCGGTGAGCGCGCGCACGATCTGGTCGCGCTGTTTTCTGACCCGATCGTCCGTAGTACTGCCATTTCCGTGTAGTGCGTGAATCGTCTCCTTCACGATACGGGCAATATCATCGTTATTTGTCGCGCCATTTTTTACCGCGCCCCTGGATTCATCCACCGTCACCTTTCGCAGTTCGGCTAGGGGAGCCGACAGCGACCGGCCCCGCGTCAGGATCACAGCTCGCTCGATGAAATTTCCCAATTCGCGAACGTTTCCCGGCCATTCCCACGCGGTGAGCGCTTTTATGACAGCCGCGGGAATGCTCTCAATCTCCTTCTGCATCTGTTTCGCAAACTTCTGAACGAAATAACTAACCAGCAGCGGAATATCTTCCTTGCGCTCCCGCAGCGCTGGTATTCGAATGGGAAAAACGTTCAGCCGGTAATAGAGATCCCTCCGAAATTCACGCGCCGCAATCATTTCTTCAAGATCGCGGTTCGTCGCGGCTACCAGGCGAACGTTCACTTTACGGGTATGCGTGCTTCCGAGACGTTCGAACTCCTGCTCTTGGAGCGCCCGCAAAAGCTTCGGTTGGATTTCAATCGGGATGTCACCTACTTCGTCCAGAAACAGCGTGCCTTGGTCTGCTAATTCGAGCCGGCCAATCTTCTGCGTGATGGCGCCTGTGAAAGCTCCTTTTTCATGACCAAACAATTCGCTCTCCAGAAGGCCGGTCGGAATGGCCGCGCAGTTGACCTTTATGAAGGTGCGATTCTTACGGCGGCTACCGTCGTGAATCGCGCGCGCAATCAACTCCTTGCCGGTTCCCGTTTCACCGAGCAGTAGAACGGTCGAATCGTTGGGCGCGACGGTTTCGACGAGTTGGAGTACACGCTTGAGCGCCGGACTGTTCCCCACGATCTGCTCGAAATTCATGTCGACCCGGATTTCTTCTTCGAGATAGAGCTTCTCTTGCGCAAGCTTCTCTTTCAGCTCGGAAATCTCAGTGAAGGCCAGGCAATTTTCTATAGCAATGGCTATCTGACCGGATGCTTCTTTGAGAAAATCGATCTCGTCCGGCAGGAAGGGATCATCGGTCCTCCGGTTAATGGACAGAGCTCCGACGACGCGGCCGCGGCTCACAAGCGGTATCACGCATTGAGTTTTCAGGCCCTCCGCCATCATCAACTTGTACAGATCGGGCGGGAACTCCTGGGGATCGGCGACATTCCTGATTGCCGGTTGCAGCGTTTCCAGGGCTCTCTTACAGGCGCCGACCGATTCGATAAGCATTTCCTCCTTGACAAAGCCCTTGCCCTCCGGAAAATCCAAGGCGTACAGCCGGAATTTACCCGATGCCGGATCGGAGAACGAAATATGGACCGCGTCACAATCCATAACTTCACGAATACTCGCTGAGATTGCCCGCAGCAATTCGCGAAACTCCAGATTTGAAGTGATCTCCTGCGTTAGCTTCAGAAGAAGCTGGAGCCGGCTATTCTGAGTGATAATCGCATGCTCAGCAGTCTTGCGCGCTTCGATGTCGGTATTTGTTCCGTACCATTTCACGACCCTTCCTTGGTCCAGGGATGGTGTCGCGCGAAATAGAAACCAGCGGTATGCTCCGTCGAAACGGCGCAGGCGCGCTTCAATTTCTCCTGATTGCCCGGAAGCCAAGACGCCGCGCCAGTAGTCTCCGAGCCTGTTCAGATCGTCCGGATGAACCGCACTTGTCCAACCCCAGCCGTGTACTTGATCAGAGGACATGCCAACGTACTCCAGCCACCGTCGATTGAAGAATTCGGCCGCGCCGTCCGCCGCTGCCGACCATGCCATGACCGGAATCGTCTCAATGACTTCCTGAAGCTCTCGCTCGCTCCCTTGCAACCGCTCGTTTTGGCGTTGCAGTTCCGCCTGTGCAGCCTCCGCCTGCCTCAGATTAAAATTGTCATCGATCGCGAACGCGACCACTCGCCCGATCAAACTGAGAAAGGCAATGTCCTCGCCGCTGTACGTGGTTCCAGGGGACCCGGACATTCCCAACGCGCCCAGGCGACGATGGGGTGTCGTAAGCGGCACAAAAACCAGCGGACCGATGTGAAGACCTTGGGTTGCAATCCCATGCTTGAGACGCGCCGGCACCCTCTCATCTGCATCCCAATCTGCAATGTGGAACGGTTCCTGGGTAGCATATGCACGCCATGACGGCCGCTCTTCGACTGGCACATCGGCGTACGCACTGACGAGGCTCCTCTCGGACCCCACCACCGCCCATTCGACTTCGGTGGAATTATCCTTATAGACGATGATGTAGAACTGGAAGACGTCGAGGAATTCGCCCAGTTGTTCCGAGAGGATTCTCGTCAGATCCTCAGGCTCCCGGCATGCGGAAAGTGCTTCACTGATGCGAAGCACGGCCTCATACCGTCGCCCCGCTTCTGACACCCGAATCGAGATCTCTGGGCTCATTTCGCGTTGAGGACCAGCCCCATCCTCATTCTCGGCCAGAAGAAGTTTACAAGCAATTCAAGATGCCTTAAGCATTTCGCCTCCACTTTACGCGAGGCCATCAACTTAGCGAGAATCATTCTTAGGATCGGATGGCAAGAGGAAATATCATATGAGACGTGTTCTTTTGCATTTGGCTGGCATAATGGCTTCGGCCTGCATGGCTGCGGCGCAGAGCCAGCCGACCGTGCTGCGCGTCAGCACGCTGCTCGATGGCAAAGGCCACATTCTGCACAATACCTCGATCGTTATTGAAAACGGCAAGATCGTTCGGCTGGATCCCCATGCCACCGGCCGTGTGTACGACCTGCGAGGGCTCACCGTGATGCCCGGCTGGATCGATGCTCACGTTCACATCAGTTGGCATTTCGGGCCGGACGGCAAGAACGCCGGGCAGGGTGCCGGCAGGGGCGAATCTCCCGAGCAAGCCTTTCTGGAGATAGCGGGGGACGCTTGGGATACCCTCATGGGCGGGTTCACGACGGTGCAAAGCGTCGGCGCAGCAGCGGACGCGCCGCTCCGCGATGCCATTAATCATGGCGAGATTCCCGGGCCGCGGATTCTGACCGCCATCCGCCCGCTCAGCGGCGGCGGCCGAGGGCCCCGGACACCGGAGGAGATTCGGGCGTACGTGGATCAGGACAAAGCCATGGGCGCGGATTTGATCAAGATTTTCGCTTCAGAAAGTATCCGTACAGGAGGCAAGCCGACACTCACTCAAGAGCAGCTCAATGCCGCGTGCGACCAAGCTCATAAAGACGGTTTGCGAACTCTGGTTCATGCCTATGGCGAAGCGGTGCGTATGTCGGTGTCAGCCGGCTGGCACCGAAGTGGAGCACGGCATGCTGATGGATCTGGCCGATTTGAAGCTTATGGCGGACCACGGCACGTATTTCGATCCCCAGGCGGGCTTGGTGCAAAATAACTATTTCGATCACGCCAAAGAGTACCTCGGCACGCCCGGCTATACAGAAGAGGGCTTCGACGCGATGAGAAAAGTGTTGCCGAGCGATATCGCGATGGTCAAGCAAGCGCTCGCCACGCCGGGACTGAAGGTGGTTTTTGGGACCGACGCCGTAGCCGGCGCGCATGGTCATAACGCCGAAGAATTCATTTATCGGGTGCAACAGGCAGGGGAGGACCCGATGCGGGCGTTGGTCTCCGCCAACTCGCTGGCGGCCGAGTCGATGAATCTTCAAGACCAGATCGGATCGATCGCTCCCGGCCTGCAAGCGGATATCATCGCGGTGGATGGCAACCCGCTCAGCGACATCACAGCGGTGCGGCGGGTGGTATTCGTTATGAGGAGCGGCACGATTTACAAGAATACGGTGAGCGAACGAAAACGCTAGGTTGCTTCATCGCCATCGAGACAACTATTGATCAATGGAGAACCACAGGTCTGATTTCCGGTGCGTCAACGCTGCGCCGCCGCACTCACGACCACTCTTCCGGTCCCCCAAATACGAGTAGGGGCAGGTGAATAAGCGGTTATTGCGCCCCGCCCGGCGGCCGCTTACTGTTCGTTGGCGGCGGTCGGGGATGCGCGGGCGCTGCCAGAGAGAGGGCGATGGTTGCCCAACTGGTGCCGGCGGCGGAGATCCATTGATCGAAGCCGTGCGGAAAGCCGGAATCGAAATAAGGCTGGAAGGCCATGGAGCGGCTACGGATAAACCAGGAGCCATCCGCCTGTTGCGTGTTGAGGAGGTACCTCACGCCCTTCTGGTATGCGACGTCGGAGACCGGCAAGCCCGCAGTCTCGAGAGCCACCAGCGCGCGGCCGGTGGCGAATGCGGTGCTCGGCGTAGTGTCGATGTCGGCCCAGCCGCCGTCGCTGCGCTGGCTGGCAATCAGGTCATGCATAGCCTGCTGAACGGCATCCTTGTACTTGCCACTCCAAACGAGCCCCGTAAGACGTCCGACGCGATCTTCATTGCCTTTGGGCCGTTGCCTGGCGAGCCACGCCGCGGCCAGTTGAACGGCCTGGTCGTACGATGCCCGCTCCAGCTTGGGTGCATAGAGTTGCATGGCGCGCATAGCGACGGCGGTTTGCGCGATGTAATCGGAACAGATCGGCGGGCGGGTATCGGCGGAGAAGTAGGCCCAGTGTCCGTCGGCGCCCTGGCGGTTCTTCAGGTAAATGGCGGCGGTGTCGGTATTCAGATCAGGCTTGTAGCGCTCGGCGTCGAGTCCCAGAAGCATGTCGCCGATGACGACCGGTCCGAAGTACTCACCTACGGGCTGCATGAATCCCTGGCGAAGAATGTCGCGCATCTGCATGAGGCCAAAAACGTTCCCCTGGACTTGCTGCGCGGCGATTTTCTCGTCTACCGCAAAGCCGTTGCGGCGGGCGGACCCCACCGCCAGCGCCGCGAAGCTGTTGTTGTGACAGGAGGCGCAGGCAGCCTTGGGCATGAAATTAGCGTCGGCCTTCTGGATAAGAGGAAGACTTCCCTGGAGGGCGCTGGCGACGGTGTTATCGCGGCGTGGTTGCAACGGGGACGGAGGCGCTGCATTGCCCTTCGCGCCGGACTTCAACAGGAAGGCGACGATCGGCGTGTCGCCATGCTGGCGGGCGATGTCGAGGGCGGTCCATCCGCTATCGGGCCCTCGCTTATGGGAGTCCCTCGCGTTCACGTCGGCTCCATGTTCCACCAGCATCTTGACTTCTTCGAGCGGGAGATTGTCGGATGCCGCCGCGTACATCAGGGGAGTTCTTCCCAGCGGGTCGACGATGTTGACGTCGGCGCCGTGGTCGAGCATTATCTTGACGGCATTCACGTCGCCTGTAATCGCGATATCGGCCAGCGCCAGGCTGTAGTCCTGCTTGTCGATCTCCCCGGCGGTCAGTAGCGGCAGGCATTTGGAGCATTCCATCGCAACAGCCATACTTAGGGCCAACTCGCCGACCGGTTTCACTTCGGCGCCTTTGGCGATGAGCATTTCCAGACTGGCGGCATCGCCGGCGGTGGCGGCATCCAGTAGCGGGGACGATTCAGCGGAGGGATGCGGATTGGGATTGGGATTCGCGCCCTTGTCGAGAAGCATCCTGACGACGGCGGAATTGCCCGGTTTGCGAGCTGCGATCATGAGCGGCGTGCGCATATCGCTCGACCGGGCGTTGACGTCCGCGCCGTGGCTGAGCAGCACCTTGGTCTTGTCCATTTCGGTGGCCGCCCACATCAGCGCCGTGGCGTTGGCGTCGTTCCTCTTATTGGGGTCCGCGCCCAGTTTCATCAGGCGTTCCAACGTCGCCGCGTTAGTGTAGAGCACAGCGTACATGAAGGGCGTGGAACCCTCCGGGCCGCGCGCGTTGAGCAAGCTCGCGTCCTCGGCGGCGAATTTCATGAACTTCGGAAGATCACCCTCGTGCAGCGCGTCGACCATGGCGACTGCCTTAGGATTGATCGGCGGCAACTCCCCTTCATTGGCGAGCGCGTCCGGCCAGTCGGCGCCCTGCTCGATCCAACGTTTGATCGTGTCGATCTGTGCCGGCTTGAGCGCACCGGTGGGCGGCATCTGCATTCCGTAGTCGTTACCGGATATACGGTGGAACAGGAAGCTGTTCTCCGCGCTGCCCGGCACGACGCCGCGGCGATTGATCACCGCGCTCTTGCGATCCAGCCGCATGCCGCTGGCAGGCTGCTTCCCGCTGTGGCAGGTGACACAGTTCTGGCGCAAGATCGGCAGCACATCCTTCGCGAAGTCTACTCTGGAAGCGCCCTGAGCCGGCAGCAGCCGCATGACTGCCAATGAACAGGCCACGGGAAGCAAAAGTTTGAAATACCGCATACATCCCCTTTTAAGTTATTGACTGCCAACTCGCGGTCTTGCCGGGAAAGGCCATTCCTATTGCCGTGACGTGGAAGGGCCTCCGGCATATTACAGAGTACTACCGGACGCCGGCCGTTGCCGCGGTGGCCCTCAGCGTTTGCCGCGCCTCGGAAAGGCCGATGTGGATCGTCAAATAGTCCGCGGGCGCCGTCACTGTCTGGTACTTGATGGTCTCGTTGCACTGGGGATCCTTCCGCTGCCAGCTTCCGTCGACATAGTTTCCCTCACAGAATCGCGAATTAGCCTCGTCGATCACGCGTCGCCGTTCAGGATCTCTGGAAGTCGCGAGGTTGAACACCGCCGCGAGGTCGGATCGGGTAGCCTTTTTTTCCGACAACATTTTTCGCGTAGCCGCGCTGAAGTCATCCGGACGAAAATATGCGCGGAACGTGAAATGGTTCCCGCCGAACTCATCCGAGGCCATCAGCGGACCGTCATACGAGTAAGTGATCTCGTAGGCCGGGTCGGCGCCCTCAAATGTGGTCTGCGGGCAATACAAAGAACCGCCCGGGTCTCTGAAAGCCAGTTGCTCGCAGTAGCGTGCGTTTTCGGTAAACCTGACCTTGGCCGGAATCTTGACCAGTTTTACCTGTTCGAACCGGATCGAAGATTGCTCTGCGTCGGCGGGAATACGGACGACGTGAGTAAAGGGATCCAGATCCTTAACGGTGACGAGATCCTTTCCGGCGTTCGCGGCCGATGCCAGGAGCGCGAGCGCGGAGCCGATCAAAACTACTTGGATGGAATGTCGGGTCATTGTATTTTCTCCTTCACTTAGCAAGGCGGAACGCGCGGGCGAATTCGATCATGCGCGAAAAAATATCTTCATCACGCCTTTACATGCAGGGCTGCTCTCGCCGGCCCGGCATGATACAATCGCGCCGAGGCGACTTCCGGCGCCAAGAGCGGGTGCCAAATGGATCCCGACATCACGACTATCCTCGTGCAGTGGAAGACCGGCGATGAAACGGCCTTTGACCGTCTCGCCCCCTTGGTTTATGACCAGCTGCTTCGCATGGCGAGGGCTAGGCTCGGGAGCAAGAACCGGGATGTCACGCTGCAGCCGACGGCACTGGTGCACGAAGCGTACCTGAAGCTGGTCGACCACTCCCGGCTCCCCTGGCAAAACCGCGCACACTTCTTCGCCATCGCTGCCACTGTTATGCGCCGCATCCTGATCGATGACGCGCGAAAGCGAAACGCGGAAAAACAGGGCGGCGGATTGAAGGTCACGCTGTATGACGAAATGGATGCGGCAGATCAGAAGCAGGCCGACGTGATGGCGCTGGATCTCGCCCTTCAGTCGCTCGCTGAGATCGACGAACGGAAAAGCCGGATCATCGAACTGAAGTATTTTGGCGGGATGACCACGGAGGAGATTTCCGAAGTCATAGGCATCTCGGTTGCGACCGTAGGCCGCGATCTTCGAGTGGCCCAGGCATGGCTGCATCGAGAGCTGGCAGGAAGGAGCGCAGAATGACCGGGCCGCGAGTTAAGCAAGACGAGTGGCGTCAGGTTGAAGAAATCTTCCTGGCGGCGCTCGAGAAAATGGCGACGCGCGCTCCCGATATCTGGACGAAGTCTGTCAAGGTAACGCGGACCTTCGGGCGGAGGTTGAATCTCTTCTGGCGCACGCGAGCGATGGGACGCAGGTTTTGCAGTCGGTGGTAAGCGAGGCGGCAAGCAAACTCGCCGGTTCCCCGGACAAACATATCGACTCGAAGATCGGGCCGTACCGAATTCGACGCCGTTTGGACGAGGGAGGAATGGGTGTCGTCTATTTGGCGGAACGCTCCGACGAACAGTACCTGCAAACCGTGGCGATCAAGCTGGTGAGGTCCGGAATGGATTCGCGCGAGATTGTGAACCGGTTTCGCGCCGAGCGGCAAATCCTCGCCAATCTGACTCATCCCAACGTTGCCGCCATTCTCGATGGAGGCAGCACCGAAGACGGATCGCCTTACATCGTGATGGAGTACATCGACGGCCAAAGCATCACGGACTTCGCCGCCGCGCGCCAGTTAACCGTGCGTGAGCGCATCCACTTGTTCCTGCCGGTTTGCCTGGCCGTCCATTATGCGCACCAGAAGCTGGTGATCCATCGCGACATAAAGCCGGGCAACATCCTTGTGACCGCGGATGGCATTCCGAAACTTCTCGATTTCGGAATCGCCAAATTGTTAGCCGACGACGATCCCATTGCGCCGGGCCTTACAGTGACCGGCATGCGGGCGATGACGCCGGATTACAGCAGCCCGGAGCAGATTCGTGGCGAACCGCTGACCACGGTCACCGACGTGTACTCTCTGGGCGTTGTCCTTTTTGAGCTGCTCACCGGCTCTCATCCCTATTCGACCAAGGGACTGAGCCCGAGCCAACTGGAGCAGGTCGTGTGCGCCGGCAATCGCAGCAAGCCGAGCGAAACGCCAGGTCTTGGAACCGCCTCGCGCGGGAATTGCGCGGCGACCTGGACAACATCGTGCTGATGGCGATGCGCACCGAGCCGGAGCGGCGCTACAAATCGGCCGAACAGCTCGCCGAGGACTTGACGCGATATCTGAGCGGAGAACCAGTCATCGCACGGACGGATACTCCGCTCTATCGCGCAGGGAAATTTTTCCGCAGGCACTGGACAGGCACGGCGGCAGTCCTGGCGATTCTGGCAACGATGGCCGCGGGAACGATCGTGGCCACCAGGCAGGCTCGCATGGCGCAAGCACGAGCCGACGATATGCAGAAGCTGATCGAATCGGTCGTGGTCAAGACGAATAACGACCTCACGAATCTTCCGCAATCGACCGAGGTTCGCGCGGCACTGCTCAAAAACACCATCGAAAATCTCGACAGCCTCGCAAAAGAGCCCGACATTCCCCCGAAGTTGCTCATGCAAATTTCCGGTGCGTATCTCCAAGCGGGAGCGGTTCAGGGTTTGCGGATGGGCACGGCCAACGTGGGCCATGAGGAGGAAGCACTCCACAGCATGGAAAAGGCGGTACAGATCGCGGAGCGCGTCGCGGCGAAGGGCTCCTCGGATCCAGATCTCCCGCGCCTTCGGATCAGAGCCAACCATACCTTGGCGCAGATGCAGTACCTGCGCGGCGATCTGGCCAAGGCCCAAGTCAGCTTCACGGCAGCGCTCAACCTGGCCAAGGCCTGGGAAGCGGCCAAACCCACCGATCCGCAGCGCCGGCAAGTTCTCGCGACCGCTTTTGCAGGCCTGGCGAGTCTGGAGACCTACCAGGGTCAGGCTCGCGAGTCGGTTGCAAACCTTCGGGCCGCGCTTGGAGTCCTGGAGCCCATGAACGCCGGAGCCTCTGTGCTAACCAGGGAAACCGCGGGTACGTGCTACCAGAACCTCGGCGTGGCTCTCGCTGAGGTGGGACCGCGGCCTGCCGCGCTTGACGCTTATCGCTCCGCGGCCAAGATTCGTGAGAGCCTCGTCGAGCAGTATCCGTCCAACCTGCTGTACCAGAGACGGCTCGAGGTCAGCTATATCAGTATCGGAAGGATCCTTGGTTCCGACGGCGGCCTGGGCGATCCAGCGACCGCCGCTGTGTACCTGACCAAGGGACGAGAGATCGCTGAACGGCTGGCGAACCTGGACAGCAGCAATAAGCAAGCAAGGGACGATCTCGCGGGGGTTTATCAGAACATCGGACAAGTCCAAATCCGGGTGAATCCGGCCGCGGCTGTGGATTGGTTCCTAAGATCGATCGCGATTACGCGCGAACTCCTGGACATAAGCCCGCAGTCGGTCGATTACCGTGAGTGGCTCGGGATTCGGGAACGGCAGGTTGCCGAGGCGCTCGGCCGGACCAATCGGATACAAGGAGCTCTTGCTCATGCACTCGCGTCCCGAGATGGCCTCATCAATTTGATTCGATCTCAGCCGCCCAGGAAAGATTTTTCGCAGGACTTGATGAAGTCGTATTGCGTCCTTGCCGATGTTCAGCATCAGGCGCGAGACAACGCCGGAGCGTCGCTCAGTCAGCAAGCGGCCATGCGCTTATTCAACGTCCTGGAGGCCGACAAACAGAGTCTTGAAAGCGACTATTCTGTCGCCAAGTGTTATGACATCTTCAGCCGGATCGATGCGGCGCATTCCTCGGAATGGCTTCAAAAAAGCGACGAGCGGTGGCAGAACTTGACGGCGGCCGGGGTCCGCAGGTAATCGCCATGGATTGAGCCGGCAAACGGCGTGTGCGTTTCGAAGCTAGGAATCATCGGGACGAAGAATCAAATCGGGCCACCCCGCCATGAATCCGGGTGCGTCGGCCTAGGTGATTTCTTTTGGAAGCCAGGCTTGGCCGCCACTACGTTGGTGGCGTCCAAAATTGGCCCTATGCCGTAGCACATCTACCCAGGAGGGCTCCCAACAGGATTCATCATGAAGCTCTCAAACGACGGCACGACGGTTTCGGTCGATGAGTTGGGCCAGCCGGGCCATGGGCCGGCCGCCGGCGACCATCCCGACGCGCCTGAACTTGAGCCCGCGTGGCGGCCAAGCTAGCATACTGGAAAACCGCGAATCCCACGGAACGGTGAGTCCGCTTCGTATAAACGAAATCTGTGGTCCCTTGCCGGGTTTTCCTGTGGGAGGGTGCACCGGCGGGTGGGAGGATTGCGCAATTCCACGCGTTCCGTAGGCTGGCGCCAGAATGGGTGTAGGTTAGCGAAGGGGGCGGTTGATGATACACGTGATTCAGAACGGATTGACGATGCTCCGCGCCGGGGAATGGATGCCGATGACTGCGGCGCGCGTCTTGATCGGCATCTTTTTCTGTATTTCCGGCGGGACCAAGCTGTTCGTGCAGGCCCAGTTCAGCGTGCTTGAGCAGACCATGGTCCAGATACGCGTGCCGTTCCCGCACGCGACTGCGCTCTTCGTCGCGATGGTCGAGTTCGGGTGCGGGGCGTGCCTGGCGTTAGGATTCCTTACGCCGCTGAGCGCCGCAATGCTCACAGGAGACATGATCGTCGCGATCGCCACCACTTCGATCCACACCATTCACGCGAAAGATTTTCTCACCTGGCTCGACGACTTTCTGTATCTCCCCGAGGTGCTATACGTATTGATCCTCATTTGGCTGATTTTCTCCGGGCCGGGTCGATATAGCGTCGATGGCCTCATCGCGTCGAGAGTCGGCCTCTTCGGCGCCCCGTGAGCGTTAAGCGGACAACACCGGATTGCATTCAGCGTCGAAAACTCAAGAAACGGGATTCTGCGCGACCAGGATGCTACGCGCTAAATCATTACTGAGACGGATGAGGTTCGGCCGAGCACCTAACTTTATCGAAAGCGACCCAGAGGCGTTCCGCTGTTCCACGATCAACGCGGTACCGTGCATCAATCCTAGCCGCTCCAGTTCGCGGAGGACAACGGCGCTGCGGTCGGAAACGCTGCTAATGACCGCCGGCGTCTGAAGAGGCCATCCCGCAAGCGGCACTTCATCGCGGAACACACCGGCTTCATGCTTGGGCGGAATCACATGCCCGTGTGGATCGATCTCGGGATCTCCGAGGATCGCCGCGACACGATCTTCAAATCGTTCCGAAATGAAGTGTTCCAGTCGCTCCGCTTCCTCGTGCACTTCGTCCCAGGAGTACTTCAGAACGTCGTGCAGGAATCGTTCCAGCAGACGATGGTGTCTGACGAGTTCCCACGCTCTGCGCTTGCCAGACGCGCTAAGCCGCACGCCGCGGTGTTTTTCATAGAGCACCAGGGTGGGACGCAGCGACGATAGCTTTTGGAGCATTCCAGTGACCGAGGGAGTGCGCACGCCGAGTCTCTCGGCAAGGGCGTTCGTGGTAACGCGTGCGTCCTCGGCCCCACCCAATTCGAGAATGGCCTTCAGGTAATCGTCCACGGATTCCGACGTTGTGAGCGCAGGTTGTTTAGGAGCCACTAATAAAGATTCTAATCCGGTGTGTAGCTTGCGGCAAGATCTGCCGCAGAATTGCATCGTGCCAGGTCAGCATATAGTATTAGGTATGCCTAATTTATACTGCCAGAGACCACATCTGTCGTTCCTCGCTGACCTGGCATCTTTGTGCGCGGTGTCATCGTGCTTGGCATGGTGGGGCTGCTTCCCGGCGCAGATCATGGCCCAAGGGGAAACCACCAGCGCCATTGTGGGCACGGTCACCGATCCCAGCGGAGCCGCCGTCGTGGGTGCAACAGTGACGATCGTGGGAGCCGATACCGGGTCGAAGCGCAGCGTCAAGACCGATGATGCAGGCCGCTTCAATTTCCCGCAATTGAAGCCTGGTGTGTACTCCGTAAAGGCGGAGGCCGAGGGCTTCGAGCCGCGGGCCAACGAGTCTGTCTCTGCAGGCTTGGGGCAGAGACAGACGGTCACCTTCATCCTCACGGTGGCCGCGGCGAAAGGAGCGGTAACGGTGACCGGTCAGGCGCCTCTGGTGAACCCCGGCAACCCCAATACGTCGACAACGCTCAACGCCGTAGCTTTGGAGAACCTGCCCAACCCCGGTGGCGATATGACGTATCCCTTGCAGTTTGCGGCGGGCGCCCTGATGAATACCGCTGGCAGCAGCAACGACTTCGTCGGCGGTACGAACGGTTATGGCAACGTGCAATTCAACGGATTGCCGGCGCTCGCCAACGGCTACATCGTCGACGGGCTGGAAACGAACGACCCGCTTACGAATCTCAACAGTGGCCTGTCAACGAATCTGGTGCTGGGGCTTAATTCGATCGCGGAGGTCACCGTCAACACGCTCTCGTATGCCGTCGACCAAGGGCGCTATGGGGCCTCGCAGATCAACTACGTCACCAAATCCGGGACCAATCAGTTCCACGGTAACCTGTACGAGTTGTGGAACGGGTCGCGCTTCAATGCCGCGGACTTTTTCACCAACTCCACTCCCGGCGGTCACCAGCCGCGCTCCACCGTAAACCATTTCGGCGGCAGCCTGGGCGGGCCGATCCTGCACAACAAGCTGTTCTTCTTTTTCGACAGCGAATGGATGCGGGTCGCTCTACCGATCGTCACCGCAACCACGGTCCCGGCGTCTGCCTTTCAGAGCTACGTCCTGCAGCAATTACCCTTGGGCGGCCGGGACAGCGTCACCGGTTCCGTCTACCAGCCCGCGCCGCAATTGGTGCCCTTCTATCAGAAAATGTTCGGCCTCTATCGCAACACGGCCGGAACGCCCCTAGCCATTCTCGGCTGCCCGTTCAACAGCGATGGAAGCCTCGCGGCAGGAATTCCGCCCAACGGCAATGGCTGCGCCAATCGGCAAAGCGTCTCCCATTCGAGCGACGACCATGAGCAGGTCCAGACCGCACGGATCGACTACAACATCAACGAGAGCGAACATCACCTGGTATCGTTTTCAGTCCGACACCGGTTTGCAGGCTGCCTGGACGGACCCGATCAATCCCATGTTCAATGCCGTCTCTCCTCAACCCTTGTACTCCTTTGCGGCCGGCTACACGCATATCTTTTCTTCCCGATCTGGTGAACTATTTCAATCCGGCCTTCTCCTGGTACGAGAGTCTTTTCGGACCGGCGAATTTTCAGCAGACTTTGTCGGCCTTTCCGATCGTCCTCGAGGGCAGCGGCGCAAACGCGCCCTTTACGACCATCGGCGGGCTGGACAATACCTGGGTGCAGGGACGGCACGCCTCCCGCTTCTTCATCAACGACAACCTGGCCTGGACCGTTGGCGCGCATGAGCTCCGGTTTGGAACCAACACGCGCATCTTCCGCCTGAACGATTATGACTTCGGCGAAGGCGCCGTTCCGCTGGTCACCTACACGACTCTGCCGCAGTTCATTTACGGCGTGGCTTCCACCGCCTCGAAGACCTTTCCGCTCGCGAACTCTCAGCCGTACAATTTCCTGAATCTGGATCTGTACGCGCAGGACACCTGGAAAGTGACTTCGACAGCTCACCTGGACTTTCGGCATCCGCGCCACGCACAATTCCAATCCGCTCAATCCGCACGATGCGGTCGCGCGGCTTTCGGGCTCCTTCGCGTCGATCTCGCACGATGTGAACCAACCGCTGAATGCAGCTATCCAGACCGGCCTCGGAAATATTTTCGAGTCGACGCCGCTGGCGATTTTGCAACCGAGAACCGCGATCGCCTATCAGATCGCGCCCAAGACTGTACTGCGGAGCGGGTTCGGCCTGTTCAGCGACCTGCTGCCCGGAAGTGTTGTCGATCTGGTGGGCGTCGAATCCTCCGTACTCGCAGACCTTCCAGGGCGGTCTTCTGGGAACCGTAGGAGGAACGGCCATCGCGCCGGGAGTGCCGGGCAGCGCAATCGATGCGACCGTCGCCGCAAATCAAATTTTCAACACGGGTTTCGCGACAGGCCAACTCTCCTGTGCATCGCCGCTTTCGAATCCAGAATACCTGTCTTGCAACCGGTGGCCATTACCGCCGTGCCGGATGGAAAGCTGCATGCGCCCTATTTCATGCAATGGAGTTTCGCGCTGGAACACCAGATCGGCAACACGATCAATCTGCGGGCTCAATATGTCGGCACACGCGCCGTGAATCAGCCCTACACGACTCAGGTGAACGGTTATCAGACCGTGTGCGAGGGCTGCTTTGCGCCGTTCCCTTATGGCGGGCCGACCGATCCCAGATTCGGCGCCGTGACCCAACTCAGCACCGGCGCGAATAGCCACTACAACGGTCTGCAAACGACCGCCGAAAAGCGGCTCGGGCATGGGTTGCAAGTCCAGGCGAACTACACCTGGAGCCACTGCATCGATACGGTTTCTAACGGCGGATTCCTGCCGTTCTCGGCCGGCGGAATTCTTTCGCCGATTCCGGGCGATCTTCAACGCGACCGCGGCCCCTGCGATTACGATGTGCGGCACAACCTCACCGCCAGCTACGTCTATGAACTGCCGATCAAAGCTACGCGGCCGTCTTGGGCCTGCGCTGAACGGATGGCAGGTTTCCGGATCGGTGTTCTGGCATAGCGGCTTGCCGTTCTCTGTCCTGAGCGCGCCCTATTCAGCGAATGGAAACGGCATTGTGAATGGCAGCGGTCCGCAATTTGCGAGTGTCGTTCCCGGCGTGCCGCTGTACGAGCACAATGCGATTCCCGGCGTCACTCAGCCCGGCACGATTCAGTGGCTGAATCCGGATGCTTTCGTTTCCAGCGGTCGATCCGAGTACGGGCGCCTGCGTCGGGCGGCGACACGCCGCAGAACTGTCAATTTGGCGATCTGGGACGCAACGCGCTGCGGGGTCCCGATTTCACCTGGAGCGATCTTTACCTTACCAAATGGTTCACGCTGAATGAGCGCGTGAAACTGCGCATCGATGGGCAATTTTTCAACCTATTCAATCATCCGAACTTCAGCCTTCCGTCGATCGTTATTGCGGGAATTCCCGGCAAGCCATCCACGCAGACCGGATTTCGGCGCTCTGACGTCCACAACGTCGCCGCCCACCGGCCTGCTGGGCGTCGGGCTGGGCGGCGATAGCTTCTCCGCGCATGATCGCCTTTCAGGCCCGGCTGGAATTTTGACCCGGCGAAAGTACGAGTTTGTTTTCCAGTTATGGCGTTCAAGGGGACTAATCGGATTTCAGTTCACCACTCTGGATTTGCTCGCCCGAAAAACCAGCCATGAGGGTTCACGCACTTCTCTCTATCTCATTCTAACGCGCGAGATTTGAGTTCTACGAGGTGGGAATTCCTGTCCGCGGCGAGCAGACCGAAGCCTCGCGTTGCGCCATCGGCGGGCCACGCGCCCCGTTGGGACCCGTTCGCGGCCAACTGCTCTGAGGGGTCGTGCAGAGCGGGCATTTTTAAGTGAGGCGATCGCAGGGAAGTAGATGTAAAGCTTGGATCAGGATGGTGGGTCCTGATGTGCAACATTATAGTCGGTATATGGGATAATCCAGGGGTTTGCCGACAAAAGAAATCCTTTTCGTCCTCTCAAGCGTAGTTTTATTTGCACAGTCGCCGTTCCCCCTCAGCTTCGGCCTTGCGCCAGCTGCGCAGCCCGCTGGGCTGAATGCAAATGGCGTAGTGAGCGGAGATTTTAACGGGGACGGAAAGCCGGATCTCCTAGTGTTTAACGGTTCTGCCGTGACGGTTTTCCTCGGCAACGGGGACGGGACCTTCAGCGCGCCAATAAATTCAACCATTACGACAACCATTCCCTCAACCGTGGAGGGGGTAGCCGTGGGGGATCTCAATGGCGATAAGAAACTGGATCTCGTTACGTCCAACCTTGCTCCGTCGGGCCAAAGCAGCCTGGTAATAATGCTTGGAAATGGAGACGGAACATTTCAACAGGGAGCCAGCTATCCGTTCTCGCAGTCAAGCACAATAGGCGGGCCGCCGGTTCTGGCGGACTTCAATGACGATGGGCGCCTCGATCTTGCCGTGTCGGAGACTGAACTAAACAAAGTCGATGTCTGGCTCGGTAACGGCGATGGAACTTTTGGATCGATGATCAGTTATCCTGCGGTCGGCGTCGATCTGACCGGCCCGGTTGTCGCTGGAGACTTCAATGGGGACGGGCGGGTCGACCTGATTTCCATGACAGGAAGCGGCGGTCTCGCCTATACTTTCTCCTTGTGGCTAGGCGTAGGCGATGGAACATTCGAGTTTCTCCGTCTTTCTTCGTCTTCAATGGCGGACCATACGTGGTGGGAGTGCATGCGAACGGCACTGATATTGGACCGCCGAGCCTGTTTCCCGGCCTCACGACGCCGGTCAGGCCGGGCGAAACGGTTGTGCTGTACGCGAACGGATTCGGGCCGACGTCAGTGCCAGTAGTTCCCGGATCTTCCATTCAATCAGGAACTTTATCGCCGGTGCCTACGGTCACGATCGGTGGGACCGTTGCGAAGGTCCTGTTTGCGGGTCTGGTTTCCCCCGGACTGTATCAGTTCAATGTCCTGGTGCCGCAATCCGTGCCGAACGGCGACAATGAGCTCTACGCCATTTACGATTTCGAGTATTTAACCCAAGCTGGCGTGCTCATCACCGTGCGACACTGAAGTGCTTGCGCGCGTTTTGTCCGCTTTAAAAAGATAGTTGTGATTATTGACACCCCCCCGGAATGCCGTCTGGCGGCCCGCGGGGCTCTTCAACAAGAATCCAAGTGACGCTACGACCAGTCGCGTCCACTAGCGCAGGCAACGCGCCGGACCAGTGGAACCCCGGATCTGCGTTACATTTTATCGGATGGCAGAGTAGGTTCTGGGTCACCGCACGTCGGAGCGGGAGCGCTTGCTCGGACTGCAGGGGTTGCGCCGGGTATGCGGCTGCTCGATGGCGGCTGTGGCGTTGGCGATACGACTTTCCGCGCAGCCGACCTGGTTGGTCTCAACGGCTTCGTCGTCGGAGTGGATCGTTCCGCTCAAGCCGTCGTTACCGCGCGGCAGCGCGCCGAGATGGACGGGCGCGCCAACACGCTTTTCGTGCAGGGAGAGCTCAGCGGCCCCATTCCGGATCAGGGACCGTTTGACGCCGTGGTTGGCCGCTGTGTGTTGGTCCATCAGCCGGACATCGCCGCCGCCCTTCGCAGCCTGCATGGGCTGGTTCGCCCAGGTGGACTATTTGCATTTCATGAGCTGGAACTTAACTCGCGGTGGGTCAGCGATCCGTAGTCCGAAGTCGTCGCTCCTGCCGGTTTCTGGGTGCGGGAAGCCTGCCGCTTAAGTCGCGTACAAGTAAACGTCGTTTCCCAGATGCCTAGCTACTTCCGCGAATCCGGGTTCGCTTGGCCCGAAACGCAAATCTATGTGCTCGTCGGCCGTGGTCTGGACAGTATTGCGCCGAGCTACGTCGTTCACACTTTGCGCAGCATCGCGCCGCTGCTCATAAAAACGGGCGTGGCGACAGCCGCCGAGCTCGGTCTGGACACGCTTGAAGCGCGGCTGCACGAGTCTTCTGCCACCGGGGCGCCCTCGATCGCAGTAGTCGACGGCGGGGTGTGGGTCAGACGGATCTGAACGATAGCAGGATCTACATTCACGGTCTACAAGGTGCGATTTACAGAAGGTGCAATCGCGAGGAATCGAGCCCCACCTACGCGCTGCTTTAGGCCGCGAGCCACAAACTCCAGCCGCCAAGGCGTACCTCGCCGCGTGCGGAATGCTCGATCATTGAGGGCGGGGCGATTGCCTTAGTTGCGCAACCGGCGGATTTCCGACAACGCGCCTGCTCGGTTGGGTCTGGCTCGGTCCGGCGCCAGCCGGGAGCCAAAACGCGATATTTCCGGCTCGCTCCCCTTTCCCTCGCTTGTGGCGGAGGGCATCGCGCGCGCTCACCGATCGCCTCGCGTTCCCACTGCGAGACGGCCGCCATGAACGAAGCCGTAAGCGGCAGATTGGGGCGGCGTTAACGCCGATCTGTGCCGCGACTTCGGATAGCACAACACGAACTTTGATTTCTCATATAATTGGCGGGAATGCTCATCCAGCAACGGGACTGCTGCATCGCAGCGCCGGCCCTGCGGGAGCTGTTCTCGCATATTTGTTAGCCCGCCGTGGCCTTAGGGTAACGCTGCTCGAAGCATGCGAGGACTTTGATCGTGAGTTTCGCGGGGACACGTTCCATCCGGCGCTAATGGAAACGATGCAAGAACTCGGCTTGGCGGACCGTGTGCTTCAATTGACCTCGTCAAGAATCACGAAAGCAACGGTCGAAACATCCAATGGCTGCGTGACGCTCTATGACTTTGGCAGGCTGGGACACCGTATCCGTTCATCAGCATGATCCCGCAGCAGCGTTTTTTGGAATTTCTGACGCAAGAAACAACTCGGTTTCCGACCTTCGAACTTTGCATGAGTGCCAATGTTCAAGAATTGATCGAAGAGAACGGCGTCGTAATGGGAGTGCGTTATCGGGACGCGTCCGGCGAACTCCAGGAGATTCGTGCGACGTTGACCGTGGGAGCGGACGGCCGCAGCTCCACGGTCCGGCGCCTGGGCGGTTTCATTTTGATGAAGAATGCTCCCCCCATGGACGTACTTTGGTTTCGTCTGCCCAAGGCGAAAGGTAAGGATCAAGCTGGTTTCCGTACGTTGATCCGGCTTGGTCACATGATGGTGCTGTTCGACCGCGGCGACTACTGGCAGGCGGGATACGTGATCCGCAAAGGCAGCTACCGCGAGGTGCGCGCGAACGGCCTCGACGCATTCCGAAGGTCGATTGAGTCGGCCGCGCCGGAATTCGCGGGGCGACTCAACGGGTTGAACGACTGGAAAAACATCGCCTGGCTCTCCGTAGAATCGAGCCGGGTGACGCGCTGGCATCGCCCTGGGCTCCTGTTGATCGGCGATGCAGCGCATGTGATGACGCCCGTGGGCGGAGTCGGAATCAGTGTCGCCGTCCAAGATGCTGTCGTGGCAGCGAACGTTCTCGCAGAGCCTTTGCAGAAAAAACGCGTTCTTGCCAGCCATCTCGCCGCGGTACAGCGAAGGCGTCTGCTGCCTGTTAAGGTAATCCAGGCGTATCAAAGAATAGCTCAAAAGCAGATCGTCACTCCGGCGTTGAACGCCGAATTCGAGAGGCCGGCCTTTCTGAAAATACCTCTGGTCCGTCGTCTGCCAGCGCGATTGCTTGGAATAGGCCTTTGGCGAGAGCACGTTCGGGTGTAGCAAACACCAGGAGCGCAGCCGTCACGTATGAATAGCACGTCCTAAGGCGAACGATCTACCATCACAGCTCTTTTGTCGCTTGCTTTAAAAAGGATTACCCGGAACTGATCCTTATTGGGAATCATCCATCTCGCGAGCAGTATCCGCCGCTAATCAAGTCGCTGTGACCTTCCGAACATTGGTCGCCGGTTGACCCAGTAAGGTGACGCGACGGACCGGTGACGTCACTGGGAACTGGTTGCAGGCAAAGGCCCCAAACATCCTAGGCTCACAATGTTCCACGGCTGTGGGCTACGTTGCCTCGTCCGTGGCCCAGAAACGCGCCCACCGCAAAGCCTGTAAGTCTTTG
>CAVPKR010000072.1:0-11307 GCA_963705675.1 Terriglobia bacterium | reverse complement strand
TAATAATTTCATGCTCATCCCCTTGCGCAGGATCAACCCGCGGCGCAGCGCATCCGCCGTCTGCTCCGGCGCCGGTCCTCCCACGATATTGCGGATTCGCACGAAATGGACCGGGTCCAGCGCCTCCTCGATCTCCTCCCGCGTCAGCCGCAGCCCCGGATGCAGCGCGCGCAACGTTGCGGCAATGCTCGCCGTATCGTCATTCGGTCCGCACGCCTGCACCGTCTTTGCGACCCACGAATGCGCCTCCCGGAAACTCATTCCTTCCCGCCGCACCAGCGTATCGGCCAGCTCCGTCACCGTCAGGAAGTCCTTCCCGGCTCTCCGAGCCAGAGCCTCGCGATCCACCGTAACCGTCCGAATCGTCCCCGCCAGCAGCCTCAGCGCCCGCAGCGCGTCCGCGAACATCGTGAAAACCAGCGGTTGCAGGTCGTCTTCGCTGTCGTTGATATCCCCGAACGGAGTGTTGTGCGCGCAAGTCAGCACCGCCTGCGCCTCGCCCAGAGCCCGGCTCGCCAGGATGCGCGCATGCTCCAGCGCCACCGGATTCCGCTTCTGCGGCATAATGCTCGACGATTGCACGAACGCGTCCGATAACCGCAAAAATCCGAACTCGCGCGTCGACCACAGCAGCAGATCCTGCGTCAGCTTTCCCCAAATTCACCATCCCCACCGCCACCGTAGCGGCGGATTCGGTCATGTAATCGATCGCCGCGATCGCCGCGTAGGAATTTTCGGCCAATCCCTCAAACCCGAGAGCGCGAGCCGTGTATTCGCGATCGATCGGGAATCCAGTGGTAGTCAGTGCGGCCGCGCCCATCGGGCTCAAATTGACGTGGACGAACGCGTTCTCGATGCGCGCCGCGTCACGCGCCAGAAACTCGCACGCGCCCAGCAGATAATGCGCCAGCGTAGTCGGCTGCGCCGGCTGCGTATGGGTATGGGCCGGCATCACCGTGTCCAGATGCTTCCCCGCCAGGTCGAGCAGCACCGCGCGCAACGCTGCCGTCGCCTCCGCCATCTTGAGCAGTTCCCGCCGCGCCGTCATGCGATACAGCGTGATCGCGATGTCGTTGCGGCTGCGCGCGGTGTGCATTTTGCCCGCCGTATCCACACCCGCGGCCTGTTGCAGCATCGCCTCTATAAAGAAAAATAGATCCTCGTAGGAGCCGTCGTAAACCGCCCTCGCAATCGTCGGTCGATCCAGCCCGTCGAGCGCCGCCACCAGCGTCCTCTCTTCATCGGCCGTAATAATCCCCTGCCGGGCCAGCATCCGCGTATGCGCATAATGAATCTCCAGCAGCGATTCCAGGAAATATCTTTTAGCGTCTTCGAAGTTATGGGAAAGCACCGTGGCTGCGTAGACCGGTGCGGGAAACGACTCAGGTGTCACTTTTTCATCTTAACGGCGCGAACCGTGTAGTCGATAGTGCTCAAGATCGCCCATCCGACCACGAAGAACTCAGCCGTCGCCACCCACCCATGGCTCAGGATTCCTACAAAGTGCATCAGCAGCACGACGACGAATATGATTTGCGCCGTGGTGCTGGCCTTCCCCGGGAACGAAGGCGGGAAACTGCGAATCGAGGTGAACAGAAATGCCCCCGCCGCGAACAGCAGAATCAGCACATCGCGCCCCAACACCAGCACAGCCAGCCAGGTAGCGATCGCCCCATCCAGCGCCAGCGTCAGAAACGCCCCGCTGAGCAAAACCTTATCCGCGATCGGATCGAGGTAAGCCCCCACCCGCGAGCTCCCAAATTTGCGCGCCGCAAACCCATCGAGTCCATCCGACACTCCGCAAATGAAGATGATCACCAGCGCCAGCCCATACTGCCGCCGCCACAGCAAAAGAAACAAGTAAGGCGCCAGGACCAGTCTCGCCCCAGTGATAAGATTCGCAATCTGTTTCAAAGATCATCCAATGATCGACCCATGTCGCTCCCCGAGCCGCGACTAAAAGGAGCGGTCAATCCCTCTATTCCCACCAACCCGCCCTCCCGATCCAGCGTTCACGTTCTGAATCCCGAAGGCTCGCCAAAACCATCGTTATACATTCACACTAATTCAATTGACACCCGGCGTCCGACCAGCGCCGCTGCTCGCTGAAGACTTGATAATGTGATGTCATTCTTCGGATCAAGCAGTCGATCAACCTGCGTCCGGCTGGTCTTGAGCATTAAGGCCATCTTGTTCTTCGAAATTTTCTGTTTCTTCAAGGCCTCGGATAGTTGCCAGGCGACGACCTCCTTAACCGCTTGTGTCTGCGCTTCTTCAAGGATGCCCTCTTCTTTGAGAAAATCGTCGATGCTGGAGCCCATGTGTTTGTTCTTCATACGCCTAAGTGTGAAGCTCTGCCCGGAAACGCGATACTTGAATCAGCTTCTCCCGCTTCCGCGTTTGGGCGATATTGTACGCAGCCTGCATGCGAATCAGGGTATCCATTTTCACGCCAAACGCCTTTTCGATCCTAAGCGCCATGTCTCCCGACAGATCGGATTTGCCGTTCAACAAGCTCGACAGAGCCGGACGCGACACCCGAAGCGCCGCCGCGGCTGCCGTTACCGACAGTCCAGCAGGATCGAGAAATCTCGGTTCGAATGAAATCTCCAGGACGTGGAGGATTCATCATAGCCAGAGTGGATTGCTTAAGATCTGCGTTCATCTGTGTTTATCAGCGGCCAATCTAGACACGTTCACGAAACCAGCGCGTGCGTAACCCGAGTAGCCAACTGGTCGAAACTCAAAATCTCATACAGCGTCGGGTCCGACATAATCCGGTTCACCAACGCATAATGCATCGCATGCCCCGCCCGTTCCGCGATCACATGCCCCAGCACCGGTTTCCCGATCAGCGCCAGATCTCCGATCAAATCCAGAGCCTTATGCCGGCAGCACTCATCTTCGAATCGCAGGCCCCCCGGATTCAAAATCGATTCCCGATCGAAGCACACCGCGTTTTCAAGCGATGCCCCGCGAATCAGTCCCATGTTCCGCATCTGGTCGAGCTCGTATTCAAACCCGAACGTCCGCGCCGGCGCCAGCTCTGCCGCGTAGCGCTCCGGCGTCACTTCCATCTCGACAACTTGACGTCCCACTCGCGGATGATCGAAGAACGTATCGCAGGTCAGGAAGAATCCATCGGCTGGCAGGATGCTGATCCGCTTGCCGCCTGCCTCCACCGAGACCGGCCGGCGAATCCGCAGAAAACGCCGCCGTCGCCGGAAATACTTAATCCCCGCGGTTCGAATCAGATCCACAAAAGGCTGCCCGCTGCCATCGAGGATCGGCACTTCCAGATTGTCGATCTCGACATAAGCATTGTCGACGCTCATGCTGTAGAAAACGCTCAGCAGGTGTTCGGTCGTTGAAATCAGCACGCCCTGCCGCATCAGGCTGGTCGCATAGCTGACTTTCTGCACGTAGCGCCAACTTGCCGGAATGCTGAAGCCATCGAGATCGGTTCGAATGAAGACAATCCCCGTCGACGGGGGAGCGGGAAGGATGCGTATGTTGACAGGTACGCCGCTATGCAGCCCGACGCCTGACGCGTCCACTGGGCGCTGCACCGTCGTTTCAAATCTCAAAGACAGGCCTCCTGCGCTCCGAACAGGCAGCAGATGATCTCAATATCCATTGTAATGACGGAAGCCGCACGATTCTAGTTTACTGATAAAAAAAGACTTGCAAACTATTTGCCGTGGTAAAAAAGACACACTAAGGTTTTCAACTGTGTCGATTTCGCAATAATCTGCAACTTCGCTACTATAGGATGTGCCGCGTCTCTTCCTGATCGATTCGTTCGGGTTTATCTTCCGCGCCTACCACGCCCGCGCCCGCACCGGAGCGCCGCCCATGCGCACCGCCGCCGGAATTCAGACTGAAGCCGTCTATATTTTCCACAACATGGTGCGCCGCCTCAAATCCGTGTATTCTCCCGAATATCTGGCAGCGATCTTCGAAAGCCAAGGCCCCACCTTTCGCGACCAGGCATTCGCTTCCTATAAAGCCAATCGCACCGAAACTCCGCCCGACCTTCTCACTCAAATTCCGCTGATTCGCAAGACTCTCGAAGCCATGCGCATTCCGATTCTGGAGTTTCCCAATTTTGAAGCCGACGACGTCATCGGTACCCTGGCGAAGCGTGCAGCCGAGCAGGGGATGGAAGTCGTAATCGTTTCGAGTGATAAAGATATGCTGCAACTCGTAAACGATCGGGTTCACATGTTGAACCCCATGAAAAATGACATGATTTACGACGCCGCGGCGACCGAGGAGTTCATGGGCGTCAAGCCGTCTCAAGTTGCGGATCTGCTTGCTCTCAAAGGTGATTCAGTCGACAACATCCCCGGCGCGCCAGGAATCGGCGATAAAGGCGCGAAGGACCTAATCATCCGGTTTGGATCGGTAGAGAACGCTCTAGAACATGCCGCCGAAGTCGAGAAGCGCACCTATCGCGAAAGCCTTCAGAATCATCGCGATCAGATCGTACTGAGCAAGCAGCTCGCGACCATCGAATGCGACGTGCCCATCGAGTTTTCGCTCGATTCCGTGGAAACCCAAGAGCCCGATATCGCCGCGCTCCGTACCCTGTACAAGGAGATGGAATTTTCAAGCCTCCTCAGAGAAGTTGGACCCGGCGCCGTTCCCGCCGAAGCCCGCGACTATCAAACCCTTGAAAACGAAGCCGCCCTGACTGCGTGGCTTCCTGATGACGGACCCGTCGCGATCGCCGTCGGCGACATGATGTCGGAGACGGTACTCGGATTCTCCGTCAAGCCGCGCGAGGCCCGGTCGCTGGTGCTGAACAAGATTCCCGATCGAGCCTCCGTCGCCCACGACATCAAGTCGTTTTTGAGGCGTTTTGACGCCAATTTAGCGCTAAAGCATGACGTCATGCTGTACGGTTTCCTGATCTCGGCGGATCCGTGCCCGGTGCGATCTGGCTTCGCTCGCCGAGCGGTATCTCGACTGTGCAATCGACTCCGATCCAGCCGGTCACGCCGACGCCGTTCTAGCTTTGTATCATAAGCTTCGCCCTGAGATCGAATCTCTTGGATTAGTCGACCTGTACGAAACCATCGACCTTCCGCTTACCCGTGTCCTCGCGGACATGGAACAAGCCGGCGTCCGCGTCGACCCCGATCAGCTCAAGGTGCTCAGCATTCGTATGGAAGAGGAGATCGCTCGACTGTCGGGCGAAATCTACGAACTCGCCGGTAAGACGTTTAACGTCAATTCCCCACAGCAATTAGGCAAAGTGCTATTTGAGGATCTGAAGCTCCCAGCTCCCATCAAATACGGCAAAGGCAAAATGATCTCGACCGCGGCCGATATCCTCGAAACTCTGGCCGAGGAGTATCCCATCGCCCGCAAGGTCTTAGAGTATCGCCAACTGGCTAAGCTCAAAGGAACCTACGTGGATGCGCTTCCAGCGCTGATCGATCCCGTAAGCCACCGCGTGCACACCACCTTCAATCAGACCGGAGCCGCCACCGGACGGCTTTCCTCCTCGAATCCCAATCTGCAAAACATCCCGATTCGAACCGAGCTGGGTCGCGAGATTCGGGCCGCCTTCGTCCCTCGACCGGGTTGGAAATTGATCGTCGCCGATTACTCTCAGATTGAGCTCCGTCTGCTCGCCCACATGTCGCGCGACCAAGTCTTGACCGAGGCCTTCCGAAATGGCGAGGATATTCATACCCGCACCGCGGCCGAGGTCTTCGGCGTCCCCCCTCTGATGGTCACCCCGACCATCGCCGCAACGCGAAAGCCGTGAATTTCGGCATCGTCTACGGACAAACTCCCTTCGGCCTGGCGACCTCTCTTGGCATCGACCGCAAAGAAGCCGAATTGTATATTCGAGCTTACTTCGAAAGATATTCGGGCGTGCGCCGCTGGCTGGATCAGACCATGGCGGAGGTACGCAGGTCCGGTGTGTCGGTGAACCTGTTTGGACGCCGCCGTCCCATTCCCGACATGCAGAGCCGCAACCCCAACGCGCGCGGGTTTGCCGAACGCACCGCAGTGAATACTCCGCTCCAGGGGACTGCCGCGGACCTGATCAAGCTTGCCATGATCCGCATCGCCGAAAAGCTTCGAGGAATGCAAGCCAAGATGGTCTTGCAGGTCCATGACGAGCTGCTGTTCGAAGCGCCGCCGGAGGAAGTGGACGCCGTGCGCTCCCTGGTCAAGCTCGAAATGGAGTCGGTCCGCAAACTCGAAGTTCCCCTGCTGGTGGATGTCGGCGTCGGCGATAATTGGCGGGACGCGAAGTGAACGCTGTAGAATAATATTCTGCTGCTCATGAAACCTCTCCCGATCTCTCTGGCAATTTGCCTTGCCATCTTCACGGGCTGCACTCGATCGGTTCCGGGAAATGTAGCGGCGATGGTCAACGGCCGCGCCATCACTTACGCGGAGCTGGAAAAGCAGTTTCAATCCCAGTTCGCATCGCCCGGCGAGCGCCAGAGCGACGACCAGATGGAGATCCAGAAACTGGAAGTTCTGCGTACGCTGGTAGACGGCGAAATCATGCTCCAGCGCGCCGAAAAGCAGGGCCTGATGGCCACCGACGCTGACGTCGAGGCCAAATATAACGAGCTGAAAGCGCCGTACACCCAGGAAGAATTTCAAAAGCAGCTCAACGCCCGCAAAATGACCGCGGAGGATCTGAAGGCCCAGCTTCGCCGCGACCTGAGCGTCGCCAAACTGTTCAACAAAGAGATCACCTCGCAGATCAACATCACCGACAAGGACATTACGGACTTCTATACCGCCAACAAGGCGAGCTTCAATCTGGCCGAGCCGCAGATCCACTTAGCGCAGATCCTGGTGACTCCCGCTCCCGATCCGAATGTCCGGAATCTGAAGAACGACAAGGCGCAGGACGACGATCAGGCGCGGAAGAAAATCGACAACATCTACGCGAGACTGCGCCAGGGCGAGGATTTCGCGCAGCTTGCGCAGAATTACTCGGAGCATCCCGATTCCTCTCAGAACGGCGGCGATCTCGGATTTATTGCCGAATCCGCGCTGGAGCGGGCCAACGTCGAGCTGCGAAAAGCCGTGATGGCGCTGCGGCCGGGCGAGATCACTCCCGTCCAGCGCACCGCCGAAGGCTATCGCATTTTGAAGCTGATCACGCGCGAGCCCGCCGGGCAGCGCGACCTTACCGATCCGAAGGTGCAGCAGGCCATCCGCGAGACCCTGATCAATCGCAAAGACCAGTTGCTGAAGGCCGCTTATTACGAAGTGGCGCGCAATGACGCCAAGGTCACCAATTATTTTGCCGCCCGCATCGTCGGGAATAAAGACAAAAAATAAGGTTGGCCCTTGCTAATTCTTCAAGAGGACGGTCGACCTGGAGCTAGTTCTCGCAATTCCGCCCGAACAGTTTCCCCCCAATGAGCCGCCATGCGTAGCATGCGGTCCATCTCGCAAGGGAATCCAGCTTTGACCAGTTTGCGAACATCGACCGCATGCTGCGCATGGCGGCTCATTGGGACCGAATCGGCCGCGTGAGACCGGTCATCACCGACCGGCGGGATTTGGAAGTTCTGTCTTATCGGCGTGCAAGTTGACGGTCCAACGTATTTTCATCTTTTCGGGTGGCCGGTCCGACGGCCATATGGTTGATCTGCGGCTAAGTTGCCTTTTAAGCCGACTAGCGGTGAGCTAACTGGCCCAGACGATGCGTCGCGCGCGCGCAGGTTTCGGCCACGGTCTGAATCGTGACTCCGTGCAACTTCGCGATCTCTCGAAACTTCAAGCCTTCCGCGCGTAGGATCAGAAACTGGTGCTGGCGGCCGGTCAGTGTGCTGGTGGCTTTGTGTAACGTCGCCCGACGCTCGCGTTTCAGCGATTCCGTCTCCGCGTCGGGAGCCGTCCCCATCGCCTTGGCCACCTGCGTTTCCAGATCCGCGTCGGCGCGCGGCGACACTCGATGCTCCCGCCGCGTATCATCCGTCCGAATGTTGTGCAGCACGCGGATCAGCCACGATTTTGGCCGATGCACCGTGTTTCCCTGTTCCAGAAAACGGCACAGCCGCAAGAAGCTTTCCTGGACATAATCGTCAGCGTCGGCCGGCTGACAACCGTCGAGCAACAGATATCGATGCAGATCGGCATAATGTTCCCCGTACAAATCCTCGACCAAACCCACCGCCATTCGAAAGTCCTCCCGGCTTTACTTCAGGGTTCCCGATTTTGCCGAGCCGTAATACACGCTGTTGAACAAGAACTTGAAAGTCCCGTGAGACTGGCCACGGAACGCGACTTCCGGCCCCAGTACAACCACTCTTCCTTCTCCGATCGGCGCCTCGGCTACTGCCGTAGCGCCGTCCAAATATTGCTGCCCCCACGCCCATCCGCTGTCGAGCACCTGAGGTCCGTCGAACCAGGCCACTTTCGCGGCCTTTGAATCCGGCGCGATCCGGAACGCCGGGCTGCTGTCGAAAACCACGTCGGCCGAATCCGGCATTCCATACGCCAGCGGATTCGTATTGTCCACCCTGGCCCGCAGCAGCGACCCGGGTATGTAGAATTTCTCCTGAGGCAACGGACGATCCTTGCCATCCGGGCCCTTCTCCGTCAGATAGCTTTTCACAGGCATCCCGAGCAGCTCCGCCATACTGGTAGACGAGCCGATGGTCACAATGGAACCGCCGGATTCGACAAATTTCTTCAGTTGCGGCAGCGTCTTTTCCTGCGTGATCTGTCCCAGCCAGGTCCGATATTCGGCCGGTATGGATTCGGCCTCCGGTTGACGCTCGCCTCCGCGCCCGCCGCCGCGTCCCGTGGTGGTGAAGCGAACCGCGCCATCCGTGAAAACCAGCACGTCGAACTTACGATTGAGGTCTCCGGCATCCAGCGTCTGCGGATACACCACCTCGAACGGAAATTCGAATTGCTCAAATAGCCACCGCGTCCAACCGGAAGGCATCAGGCCGCCGTACTGATCGTAAAGACCGATGCGGATCGGCTTCAGCTTCATCACCTCGCCTGCCGGAGCCTTGGCCACGGCATTCACCGGCACTCCCAACTCCTTGGCGCCGCGTTCCAGAATCGGGCGCACCGTTGCCGACTGCGGAACCCAGATGGTCCCATCGGCCTTCAGCCAGTACACGTCGGCATTGCTCTTCAGCAGGCGATTCACCAGCGTGAACGAATTGTTGATCCGATGGCTGATCAGATATCCTGCGGGATTCGACACCCCGCTAGTCCCGCTAATCATGGATGGCAGCGGCTGTTCGATCTTGGTGACCTTCGCGAAAGGACCGTCGAAGCCGTCGAGGATCCTGTCGAACTGGAGGCCCATCTGGAACGCGACCGTCCAGCCGGTAATGTCGTAAGGAGGATTCGGCGGGCCGCCGGGATAGCGGAAATCGTTGGGATGATCCTGCGCCTCAAACATGTCCATCACGAACGGCCGCGCCGCTTGCGCCGTCTTCACGATGTAGGAATTCGCGGGATAAGTCTTGCCGTTGACCGGGAACGCCGCCGTCGCTTTCGACACCGCGACGCCATTCTTCACCAGCACGTTCACGAACTTCGTCACCGTCGAGAAGTCCGGCTGATCGGAAGGCAGAATGTAACCGCGCGCGTCGCGCATCTTAGGATCGTGCAGGACGGTATCGTAAATCGACGATGGAACCACCGCGCCGCCGCGGCCTTCCCCTCGTTGCGGCGCGAGCTTCGCCGCCGCTTCCTTCGCCGCCGTGATGCGCTTGGGAGTAATGGTCCACGAATCGCGATTCCCGCGGTCGATGGCATTCTTGCCCATCCTATATATGTCGTAGAGGAACGTCTCGCGATACCTGGATGCCACGTCGAATACCGCGCGGCTATATTCCATGTCGTAATCGATGGACTGGCGATAATGCCATTTCTGCGGCGCGATCGGAAACGGCTCATCGCCGTTCGGCAACTGCCGTTCCAGCACCAGCGGGATGTCGATGGGCGCAGGGTTGCCGATGATCTCGGTCAGCAGGCCGATCATGTTGTGGAAATAACTGATGGTCCGCATCCCGCCGTTCCACCAGGTGGAATAGTTCGATGCGCCGCGCTCGGCCGAGCCGGGCATGCCCGCGGCGATCAGGCGGCTATGCATCGCCGCACCCACCAGGTTCACGCCTTCGACCACCAGCGGATCGAAATTGTAATTGAACGGATCGCGGAAGGGCGGCATGAACACCACGGCTCCCGCGGGGCCTGTCTGATGATGCGTATGCGTGATCTGCGGGAACCATTCGATGAACAGGACTCGATTGATGTTTTCCGTCTCCGGCATGTTCGACATGAACATGTCGCGAGCATTGTCATGCCCGATGTACTTCTGCCACAAGCGGGGCAGGCCGTTCAGCGATCGCTTGGCCTCGTCCTTCTCCCGCATGTACCAGTTGGCGACCAGTTCCTGGCCGTCGGGATTGGCGAGGCACAGCAGAATGATGTCGTCATTCAGGAAGCGCATGGTTTCGGGATCGGTGCGGCTGATCATCTGATAGACCAGCTCCATCAGCGCCTGCGATCCCACGGTCTCAGTAGCGTGCAGGCCGCCGTCCATGAAGATGACGGATTTTCCCTCGCGAGCCAGCGCGTGCGCCTGATCGTCGGTCAAACCCTCTGCGAGCCCCAGCCGCCGGGAAATATCTTTATAGTGATCCAGCTTCTTCTGATTCTCGGGCGAAGTGATCACGGCCATGTATTGATGGCGGCCCTCCGCCGAAAGGCCGATATCTTCCAGCTTCAGCCGCGGCGATTCGGAAGCGAGCTTTTTCCAATATTTTTCAAGCTGCGTATAGTTGGCGACCTGATAATCGTCGCCGAGATTGAATCCGAGTTCCTCTTTGGGCGAGGTTACATGCTGGGCGCTGAGAATCCCCCCCGCGAGCGTCAACAGAATCAGACGAGCCTTCATTTTTAGATCACCGCCAATCATCGATGACAAATACGTTGGGTCGATTATACGCCTGCTTATCGCGCCGGTGCATCGCGACCCCTTGCATTTGCGTAAGGAATCCGCGGCCCAGCATGTACCGGTACGCCGCGCTCCGGCCGAGGTTCACGCCCGCCTCGATCGTCGACAACCGCCGTTCCGCCGCCAGCGCTTCACAGGCGTCGAGCAAGTCATGGAAAATCTCCTGCTCCCGTGGACCTGGACGGACGGCGGCGAATTTTATATAGCACTTGTCGTTTCCGGCTTCGGTGCCCGGTCCGCAATGACAAACCGCGAATCCTCCTTCGACCAGCACCGTTTCGCCCAGCGACTGCCCGTGCACCGCCAGGATCTCAATCGAGACGTCGAGT
>CAVPKR010000071.1:0-8614 GCA_963705675.1 Terriglobia bacterium | reverse complement strand
CACCTCAGCGCCGTTCCAGGCGTCTTGTCCGTGGGTGCCATCGCCCATCTGCCGTTTCAAGGCAACGCCGGTAGAGCCTTTCAGATCGAAGGCCAAGCCCCCGCCGATCCTGGCAAATTGCCCGGCGCCAGCTACACCGTCGCCTGCCCGAATTTCTTCCGGACCATGGGAATACCCGTCTTGAAGGGTCGCGAATTTACCGCGCGCGACACCCTGGGCTCCCCGGGCGTGATCGTGATTAATGAATCCATGGCGAAGGCTTACTGGCCCAACCAGGACCCCGTCGGACGCGCGATCCGCTTCGAAGGCTCGGACGGCCCGCGCCTGATCATCGTGGGTGTGGTTGGCGACGTTCATTTCCTGGGTCTCGACGCGCCCCTGCGGAGGCAATTCTTCCGGCCCTATACGCAAGCCGGATGGCCGGTGATGAAAGTCGTGGCCCGGACCATCGGCTCCCCAGCGACTTTCGCCCCGGCGCTGAAGCAAGCCCTGGCGGAATTCCTGCCCGACCGCCCCGTCTCCGAAGTTAAAGCCATGGAGGATGTAGTCCACGATTCGACCGGCTCCCGCCGCTTCCCGATGCTGCTGCTCAGCGCGTTCTCGGTGCTCGCCCTGGTGCTAGCCGCCGTCGGAATCGTCGGCGTAGTCGGGCACTCCGTTTCCCAGCGGACTCATGAGATCGGCATCCGCATGGCCCTCGGCGCGGGAACCTTCGATGTGCTCAGGCTGGTGATCAACGGCAACATGGGATGGGTGATGGCCGGCCTCGCCGTAGGAATCGCCGGCACCGCCGCGCTCACCCGCTTGCTGGGCGGCATGCTTTTCGAAGTCCGCCCTCTCGATCCCGTGGTGCTCGGATCCGTAGCTTTTCTGCTCGCCGCAATAGCCCTGATCGCCACTTATCTCCCCGCCCGCCGAGCCGCGAAAATCGACCCAATCTCCGCCTTACGCTGCGATTAAGTTATCGGCATTGTTCTGAAAACACTTTTGCAAGTTGCCGATTCTTCGAGAGGGCGGCCCAAGGTGTTTTCATTTTCCAGGGTCGGACGGTCCGCCGGCCATATGTGGTTGAGGCCGGCGGTGGGGGGCTAGTGCCGAACAGTTTACTCCCCAATGAGCCGCCATGCGAAGCATGCGGTCAATCTCGCAAGGGCATCCGGCTTCGACCAGTTTACGAACATCGACCGCATGCTGCGCATGGCGGCTCATTGGGACCGAATCGGCCGCGGTCGCCACCAACCGGCGGGGTTTGGATGTTCTGTCTTATCGGCGTGCAAGTTGACGGTCCAAGGTGTTTTCATCTTCCAGGGTCGCCGGTCCGCCGGCCATGTGTGGTTGATCAGCGTCCATCTGCGGCTAGAACCGCGCCTCGAAAATCTCAACCTGGCAAACCGGCCCGTAATCGTCAAGCCCCGGCCCGCCGAAGGACATCGTCCCTCCCGCACTCCCCGGAACATTCGAGGCCTCGAAAAACGATGCCAGCTCCGCCAGATTTCCCGGCAGCGGACTCCACATCATCGGCGAGCTGAGCACTTCCATCGGCACGCGCCCCACATCGCGCCCGTTCACAGCCATCCTGACCACCGGAATCCGAAGCAAAAATCTCCGCACCGTTCCCGCCGGACGATACCCGCAGGAAATCGACTGAAAATTGCCCGCCAGCGAAAAGATGCTCGCCACCGGTACGTCGAATTTCCGCACCAATTGCAATTCCGAGAACCTCGGCGCGGCTCGTCTTTCGAGCAGCACATGCCGCGACCCCGCCAGCCGCGTTTCATACCACCGGAAAGCCTCCGTCCACATCGCCGGAGTCTCCGCCATCGGACTCCGGCCGTCGATCGAATCCCAATCCGCGATCAAAAATCTAGGCCCCTGATCGCGCAGCCATCGCGCATTCAGCCGGTCCAGATACGGTGTGTAAGCCGAATATCGCTGGACCACCGGAGACAATTTCAGGTTCAGCCCGTCGATCCGAGCGCTGCTGTACATCAGCGACATCTCGGCCACCGGAGCGTCCCCTGCCATCGCCCGCAACTCCGGCTCCAGCCGCGTATCCGGCGTGAAAAAATGCTCCTCCGAGGCGCGAATTTGCGGCCGTAGCGCATCCGGATCCAGCACCTGCCGGATCCGATCCACCTCGCTGGTTCCGTTCACGATCGCGTAAGCCGCCGGTCCCATCTTTGCCGGCACATACTCCATCCAAGTGATTCCGTAAAACACCAGCACCAGCGCCAGCGCCGCCACCCGCCGCAAATCGATCGGCATCGCCAGTGCGATCAACCCCAGCGCCAGCCCAGCGAAACAAAACAGATTGACGATATGGACGTCCTGCCTGACGAAGGAATGTTTGAAAATCAAGAACAGCGGCAGCGGCAGCAACAGCGCAAAGAAGCGCCGGTTCTCCCGCGGCGCGAGCCAAAGCGCCACGCCCATCAACAAAACCATCTCACCTGCGCGCGCAATTTCCATCGGATCGCCGGCGATCGACATCCCTGCGCTATACCCGCCCGCGATTTCCAGGCTCCCTTTCACATACGCGATCAGCGAACCGAACGACGGCATGGTCAATCGGCACGCCACGATCGCCACCAGAGCAGGCACCGTCGCAGCCAGTGCCGCATCCGTCCAAACCCGCGCCCGCCGCGACCAAAATCCATCCACGACGAATCCCAAGATCGCTCCGCCGATCAAAATCCCCCCCGTCAATTTGATCAACGGAGCCAGCCCCGCCAGCACCAGCGCCGCGACATATCGAACCCGCCCGCCCCGAAATCTCGCCGTCACCAGCAGCGCCAGCGCCCCCGCCACCAGCCGATCCTCAGGACCCGACAGGGGATAATACAGGGGTGCCGAAAGCGCAAAAAACACCGTGAACGCGAACACATTTCGCAGCGCGAATCCGCACACAAAAAACAGGTCCGCGAAGATTGCCGCCAGCACGGCCCATTCCATCCACTGAAAAGTGAATCCCCGGGCAAGATTATTCCCGAGGTCCTGTGGAAAAGCGAGATATCCCAGCGGACCCGTCGTCCACACCAGGTCTCTTCCTATCGCCAGCCCATGCGCCGCGCCCCAGTTCAGCGCGAACACCCACGTATTGTCCACCGATGGAAAATCCGGAACAAAGATGAACTGCGACAGAAGAATCAGGACGTAAGCGAACAGCAGGCCGCGCGCAATCGCCCTCATGAACCGGAACTAAAAAGGGCCAAACTAAACCCCCTCGGCTTCAAGAAACCGCTCAGCCTCGATCGCCGCCATACACCCGGCCCCCGCCGCGGTGATCGCCTGCCGGTAAGTTCGATCCTGCACGTCGCCCGCGTGAAACACGCCCGCGACATTCGTGCGCGCGCCGCCGTGAGTCACAATATAACCGTCGTGATCCAGGTCGATCTGCCCCTTGAACGGCTTGGTATTCGGAATATGCCCGATGGCGACAAAGAATCCGTCCACCTTCCGCTCCCAAACCTTGCCGTTGCCGGTGTCTCTCAGAAGCACGCCGGTGACGTTATTCTCCGAAACATCGTAAACGTCATCGACTTCCGTTTGCAGCAGAAAATCGATCTTCGGATTCCCCCGCGCCCGGTCGAGCATGATCTTCGACGCTCGAAAGTGCTCGCGCCGGTGCACCACGGTGACCTCGGAAGCGAACCGCGTCAGGAAATTCGCTTCTTCCATCGCCGAATCGCCGCCGCCCACCACCATCACTTTTTGATTCTTGTAGAAAGCCCCGTCGCAAGTCGCGCAGGAGCTTACGCCTCGTCCGATCAGCTTCTGCTCATTCGGCAGCCCCAGCCAGCGTGCCGACGCGCCCGACGCGATGATAATCGTCCGCGCCTCATGCCAATCGCCTTCGATGCTCACGCGAAAGGGGCTTTTCGAAAGGTCGGCCTCGGTCACGGTTCCGTGAACATATTCAGCGCCGAATACCTCGGCCTGCTGTTTCATGTTCTCCACCAGCTCCGGCCCGTTGATGCCTTTGGGAAACCCCGGAAAATTCTCGACTTCTGAAGTAATGGAAAGCTGCCCGCCCGGCTCATGCCCGACGATCACCAGCGGTTTCAGACTAGCCCGAGCAGTATAAATCGCCGCCGTATTCCCGGCACACCCCGAGCCGATAATGATGACATTGCGCACGTCTCATGTTAGCAAGAGCACCTAAAGCCACAGCAAACCCCGCGCCATCCTATCCATGCATGCAGAATCGCAAGCCGAACCGCGTGGGCGAATAGACGTATGGCATCAGGAGTCCTAAACCGCCTCCTGGTACTAAATTGATTTCTGGTCTAGCGAGCGCGGCTGCGAGGAACGGACCGGCGTTCCCATCCATCAAAGCGCCTATTGCGATCAACAGAAATGGGGCGCGGCAAAGCAGGAACGGGAAGCGTACACGTGCCCGAATGCTCGATAGCTTCCCGCGTGCAGCACCGCAACTCGATAATTGGCATATCGGCAACTACCTCAGGGGGCGCCGGAGTACCATCAGCACTTAAGAAAGCCGGTGCCCAGTCCAGCCGCGCAACCAGCACGCCGGGGCACTCGCCGAAACCCAATTAACCATTACCGCTCCGACACGAACGCGGCAACTTCTAGGATGCGGCGACGCGGCGAATCGTCCTATATGCGCCCGCATCATGACGCTAAACGGCAGATGCGTGGGAGCCGGGCTGAAACGCGGTATAGTACGGCCGATGCCGCATAAAAGAGGAATCATGAATATTATCGTCTCGCGAGTGGTCCTTTGTCTATGCATCGGACTACCGATCCTGGCGCAGCAGCCGGGCGTACCCGCGAACCCTGCCTCCGGCTGCTCCGCAACGCCCGAAGAACTGGCCGCGAATAAGAAGGCCGTGTTGGAATTCTTTCGCCCTGGGTCCGATCGTGTCGCGCTCGCGGCCCCTTCTTATATCCAGCATAATCCGTTATTCAAGAAGCGCGCCGAAGAGCAGAATTTGACAGATTATGAGGAATTCAAAGCCACATTCACGGACCGCGCGCGCGGGGGCGGACGCGGTCGCGGTGCGGTGGATGGGCCGCAGCCCCCGCAAGGAAACCTGCTCGAGGTCGTTACGGCCGAGTGCGACCTCGTAACTGTCGTCCACAAAGTGTACCGGCAGGATCCTACGGCGGAACCGGGCAAGTTTTACGAAGTGTTCACGTTCGACACTTTCCGTGTGAAGAACGGAAAATTGGTGGAGCACTGGGACAGCGCGACTCTGGACCCTTCGGCACGGACCGCCGCCAAGCAGTAGCACCCATCGCCTTCAATGGGAACACTTGGGTATTCGCGGCCGAGGGTCCTGACAAACAACCGGCCCGATTTCCGGGGCGTTAAGGCTGCGCCCCCGCACTCACCACCACTCTTCCGGTTCCCCAATACGAGTAGGTGTAGGTGAACGGATTCGAAACATTCCCCGTGTTCAATCCTGTGTAGGCAGCCGCATTGTTGGTGTCGTAGATGATTATGTCCGGCTTCCCGTCGCCATTCAGATCGGACACTTGCACCAGTTGCATTCCCGCGCCCCAGAATAAGGAACTGGTAGTGAAACTGCCCGCTCCATTTCCGATCAGCAGGTATCCTACCGTGCTGTTCTGGTTGTAGAAAATGATATCCGCGAACCCGTCGCCGTTGTAGTCGAGCATCTTGACCGACGTGAATCCAGCCGAGGTCCCCAGCGGACTGAACGTGAATCCCGACCCGGTGCCGATGTACGCTGCTCCCGTCGAGCTCGAATAGAACAGCAAGTCCGTCTTTCCGTCGCCGTTGACGTCGCCGGTCTCGATGAAATCGTAGCCTCCGCCCACCGACACCGCCGAGAATGTGAACCCTCCGCTACCGTTGCTGAGCCCGACGTATGCGAGTCCGTCGGAAGCGCGATAGAAGAACACATCCGCTTTGCCATCGCCGTTGAAATCGGCCACTTGGAGATTGGTGAAGCCGACCGTGACGAGCGTGTATTGATAATGGAAGGTCCCATCTCCGTTACTGATAACGGAGTACATGGTCCCGTCGCTGGGCCGGTAGATCACGAAATCGGTATACCCGTCGCCATTCAAGTCGCCAGCCGCGACAGTCTTGAATCCAGGTCCCCAGAACAAGGACACTCGCGTTGAACGCTCCCGGTGCCCGTCCCGAGCAGCGCATACCCGATCGCGTTGGTGCTGTTGTAGGCGATCAAATCGGTATAAAAATCGTTATTGAGCTTGCCAGGGCGGATGATATCGAAGCCGGGATTGAACGGCGTGTTGATGTAACTGAACGTCCCCGGCCGTCGCTCAATGCCGCGTAGCCATTGCCGCCGATCGGATCGTAGAGGAAAATATCGGCCTTTGCCGTCTCCGTTGAAATCGGGACTCGAGCTCGCTGGCCTTGAACATCCGCTCGGCGGCCCGTATTGGTAGAGGCCTGGATTTTGGAATACGCCGTTGAGGTGCGTCGAGAACTGCACAAAGATCGGAATGCACGGAATAGAATTCACCGTCAGTGACGTTACTCCGGTTATCGAAGCGAAAATGTCGGCTTGTCCCGGGGCGCTTCCCACTTTTAACTGGTACTGATCGGCTCCGACCACCGTCGCCCATGAAAACGTGACCGTCGTTCCCACCAGCGTTGTTCCGTCGGACGGCGCCAGAAGAGCCGCGCAGCCCGACGTTGCGTTGTATTCGTATTGGGTCGTGGTTTGATACACCCCATTGACCTGCGCCGCAAGCGCCACATAGACGGGCCTGCTGTCGCACGGAAGTGTGCTGACCGTCAGCCCGGTCGAACTGGTCGTACCGCTGAAATAATCCGCCGCGTTCATTCGGCTGCCGATTTGGAGACGGTATTGAGCCGCTCCGGTAATCGGCATCCAGCTAAACGCCACCGTCGTCGCGGTGAGCGTCGTTCCATCGAGCGGAGTGACCCGTCCCCTGAATTATTGTAGGATCGGTAGCATTGGCTGGCGCCGCGCCGCCGCCCGAGACGCTGGCCGTATTCACGAGCGGAGATATCATGCCGAAGACCTGAACGGTCACCACAATCGTAGGATAGCTCTGGATGCCGCCAGTGGATCCGAGCGCGTACAAGTCAGCGTCCTTTGCGGCGTACAATTCCATCCGTTGCCGCTCAGGCCCGTTGACTGCAGAGTAATCGGCAGCGTATCGGTCACCGTAACGGTACCGGAGGTGGGTCCGGGTCCGTTGTTCGAGACTGTAATGGTGTAGGTGGCGCCAAGCTCCTGGAAATAAAAATTGCCGGTGTGGGTGAGAGTCAAGCCCAACGTTGGACCCACCTGCCCTAACAGAATCGACTCGCTGGTGTCGTTGTGGCCCGACAATGCCAGATCGGTGCGGCCATCGCCGTTAAAGTCGGCCACAGCAAAGGCCCAGGCCGGCAACGCCAGCGTGCCGTACACCAAGCCCGGCCGCAGCGTACCGTCACCGTTGCCGAGAAGATATACACCGAGGGATCCTCGTCGTTGGTCGCGATGACATCCAGCTTACCGTCGCCATTGATGTCGGCGACCGCCAGGAAGAAAGCCTCGGTCGGACTGGAGACAGGAATAGCATTCTGGAACGTGCCGTCTCCATTTCCAAGCCAGACTTGGATGCTGGCGACTCCCAGCACGCTGACGACGTCCGGCTTGCCGTCTCCATTGAAGTCTCCGACGGCGGCGTCCGTAATGGTGTTCAGAACTCCCGATGACGTGAATGTCCCATCGCCGTTCCCGAGGAAAACATTGGCTGTGTTCCCCCCGATCGCCATCACATCCGGCGTGCCGTCCCCGTTAAAGTCGGCTACCTTTAGCGACGTGGCGAACGGCGGCCCGGCGGTTGTAACTGCGGTCTGGAACGTGCCGTCTCCGTTTCCTAGATAGACATTCAGAGAGGTGCCGCTGAGAACCACCAGATCCGGCTTCCCGTCCTGGTTGAAGTCTGCGATGGCAACGTATGCGGGGTTGTTGACGGGCAAACTGGCAGGAGGTTGAAAAGTTCCGTCTCCTTTTCCAAACAGCAGGCTGAGACTCTCGCCGCTGAAATTGGGCACCACCAAATCGGCAATCCCGTCGCCGTTAATGTCGCCGGCCGCAAGCATACTGGGGAATCCGCTCACCTGGTAGTCGACGTGACTTTGAAATGTGCCGTCGCCATTCCCCAGCAGCACACTCACTGTGCTCAACCCCGTGGCCACAGCGAGGTCCGTTTTCCCATCGTGGTTGAAGTCCGCGGTGACTACCCCAAACGGATTCGCGCCCAGCGACGCCGGTGAGGGCCCCGCAAAGGCGTTGGCGGGAGCCGCGTTGATCGTCAGCGCTGCGGTCGCGAAGCTGTTTCCGTGAGAAGCGTCGCCGCCGTAGAACGCCCGGATTTGGTGCGTTCCAGCGGGCAATAACTTGGTCGCGAAACTGGCCTGCGCGTTGGAGACCGGTACCGTCGCCAAAATCGTGGCGCCGTCGTAAAACGTCACGCGGCCGGTCGCTCCCGCGGAAACAAACGCAGTCATATTGACCGAGCCGTCCAGTGCTGCTGACCCTGCCGGACTCACGCTCAGCGTGGTCGAGGACGCCGGAACAATGGTTGTCGAATCGCTTCCCGTCGACGTCGAGCCGCCAGTTGTGGCGGAAACCTGATT
>CAVPKR010000070.1:0-12882 GCA_963705675.1 Terriglobia bacterium | reverse complement strand
GATAAAGCTGTTGTTCAAATTCACGTAGATCCCTTCGGCTCCGGCCCACACCGAAGCTCCGGCGTGATTGGCTGAATCCGACTCATTCACCACCAAGAACGCCCTCCCGAAACGGTCGATTACATAGTGATCCAACCGGCCCTGCCAGATCACCTCAAGCGCATTGCGTCCCAGCTGCTTTAGCCTGCGGGTTTCATCCTCCTCAAACGGCGCCAGGTGGCTTTCCGTAGTGTGGTAGAGGGTCCCCGCAGGCGTCGAACTCATCTTAACCGGAGTCGATGCCCCGGCCAGCGCATATACCGGATACTTTCCTCGCGGGTGATTGGAAACCGCGAAGGTGGTGTCGATGCGCAGGCCATTGCTGTAAACTTCTGTGTTCTCAGCGTGCTCCACCAGCCAGACGCGCGACACGGCCAGCCCGATCGAGTTTGACGATCCCGAATCAGCACGCGGGACCAACAACCCGCGTTCCTGAGCTACCGTTTCGGCCGACCCCTCGGAATCGGCACCGGCGCCAGGGTAATCACCAGGGCGGGCGCCACCCATCCGATTGGCCGGAAGTCGCGCTTACGGGCCGCCCTCGGGGATGCTACAACCGATTGGTCGATCGTCGCGTGAGATCTGAGAAAACGCGGCCTTCTCGACCGGGTCCGATATCCGGGCAGCGCTCCGCTCAATTTTCGCTCGATTGCCGAAGCTGCCGAATTGCGCACGCACGCGCAGTATCCTAGACTTATCAGTGGGCTTCCGGAGGGAAACCTCTCTCTCCAGAATCAATCGACTGAGGCAGGGTTAAACCTTAGCTCTTCTTAGCCGGAAGGTCCAGTAGTTTGGGCGAGATCGATCAGGCGTGCGCCGTTAGCGCCGGGGCATGCGCCAGAGGCACCGTGATGGTGAACTCGGCTCCCCGGCCATCCTGTCGATTCGCCGCGCGAACTCGCCCGTCGTCTTGGCGGACGATAGTCTCGACGATGTGCAGGCCCAGCCCGGAGCCTCGCGTCGACACGTGCGGTTTGAAAACGTCGGCCAGGATTTCAGGGGCAATACCTGCGCCGTCGTCGCGGACCACGATTTCCGCTTCGCCGTTATGCCTCCGCGCGCGAACGTGGATGGTACCGCCGGACGGCATAGCTCGAACTGCGTTAGAAAACAGGTTGATCAGGACTCGCTCCCAAGCCCAGCCGCGCCGCAGTTCGATTCCGGGCTCGACATCCTCTACAAAACGTATCTCCGGACTGCGCCCGCCAATCAGCGAATCTTGGACAAAGGAAATCGCATTGGCCAGAATCTCTTCGAGCGCCAGCGTACCCTGCTCGACATTCTGAATGCTCGCGGTCAGGTTCTTCCCCCGCTCCACGCTGCGCCCGATGGCGCGCGCCAGGGAGCACCACTGCGGATCGGTGGACAAAAGTTCCGCCGCATCCAGCAGAGTCTGAAAGACATTATTCAGATCGTGGACCAGACATGGAAGTTTTAGATCGGAATCCATAGGTTAACCGGCGATCTCACGCAGTGTACTAAAGAATTCCGGGAAAGACACCCCTGCCGCTTCCGACCCGTGAATGACGCAAGGCGCATCCGCCGCGAGCGCGGCCACCGCGAAGGCCATCGCGATCCGGTGGTCGCCTTCCGAATCCACCTCCGCTGCATGGAATTTCTGTCGTCCTGGAATATGAAACCCGTCTTGAGCCGTCTCGATTTGGACACCCATACGCTTGAAATTCGCGGCAATGGTCGCGATCCGGTCGGTTTCTTTGACCCGTAATTCCCCAGCGTCCCGGACCGTCAAACCTTGTTCGCTCGACGCGCCAAGCACCGCCAACGCCGGGATCTCGTCGATCAGCGCGGCCGTCATGGCGCCTTCGATCACTCCGCCGGCGATTTTCGAGGCGCGCACGCGCAGGTCGCCGATTAGTTCGCCGCCGGTTTGGGTCACATCCAGTATTTTGATCGCCGCGCCCATCCCAACCAGAAAATCGAGCAAGCCGGATCTAGTCGGGTTCAGCCCGACGCCGTGAATCACCAGGTTCGCCTGAGGCATTAAAAGCGCGGCAACCAGGAAAAACGCCGCGGAACTGAGGTCGCCAGGGACCACCAGGTCGCGCGCGGTAAGCTTCGCCCCTTCGCGCAGCGTAATCACACGCCGGTCGATCTCCAGCTCGGCTCCGAATTCCTTCAGCGCGATCTCGGTATGGTCGCGCGTGCGAACCGGTTCCCGCACGACGGTTTCACCCTTCGCGAAAAGCCCGGCCAGGAGGACGCAGCTCTTTACCTGGGCGCTCGCGACCGGCAACGTGTAATCGATGCCATGGAGCAGGCCGGCCATGAATGGTCAGCGGCGGGAACCGGCCGTCGCGGGCTTCGATGGAGGCGCCCATTTCAGCTCGCGGGCCCATAATTCTCTGCATGGGGCGCCGCGAGAGGGATTCATCGCCGCCAATTCTCGAAGTAAACGGCTGCGCCGCCAGAATCCCCGACAGCATGCGAATGGTCGACCCTGAATTACCGGCGTCCAGGTCTTCCACAGGCGCGCGAAGCGCCCCGCCCGTAACGATGATCTTGCCATCGCGCCGATCCACATTGGCCCCCAAGGCAGCCATCGCCGCCAGCGTCGACTGGCAATCCGCGCCGGTCGAGTAGTTGGTCAGCGTGCTGGACCCCTCGGCTATCGCGCTGAGCATCGCATAACGATGAGAGATAGATTTGTCGCCGGGCAGCGTGATAACGCCATCAATCGCCTTGGCGGGCGAAATGGTTTCTGACATGAACTCTCAGTTTACGCGCGAGGCTTTCCAGGCGTCGAATCCGCCCGTGAGGTTGACCACCTGGCCGAATCCTTCGCGGCGCAGGATGCTGGTTGCAATCGAGCTGCGATATCCGCCCTTGCAGTGCACCACCGTGAGCTTCTCGCGATCCAGCTCGCCCACGCGGCCCGTAAGCTGCCCTAACGGGATCCGAATCGAGCCTTCGACGGCGCCGGTCTCCACTTCCCCCGCTTCCCTCACGTCCAGTACCGCGATATCCTCTTTAAGCAATTCCGCAAACTCATGGGCTGAGATTTGTGGAATGTAATCAAGCGAATATCCGGCCTTCAGCCAGCCGGAAACTCCATTTTCGAGATACGCATGCACGTTCTCGATACCCACGCGCGCCAGGCGCATCTGGGATTCCCGCAGATGATCCGCGTCTTCTCCCACAAGAATGATGGTGCGGTCCAGGCCCAGGATTCGCGCGGCCCACGACGCGTATTGCCCCGATAGCGCGACATGCAATGATCCGGGAACATGCGCCACCGCGAACTCCATCGCTGGCCGAGTGTCCAGCACGATGGCTCCCTCCGATTGCTCGCGAAGGACGTCGGCGGCCTTCATCGGCGCCGGCGGCGCAAGCTGGTTGATGGACGCTGCGCCTTTGCGGTTCAGCTCCACTTCGGCTCCGAAATATTCCGGCCGGGGCGGCAGGCTGTCAGTCAGCAGATGGATAAACTGATCGCAATTCTTGGCCTGAAGCGCGTAGTTCGTCGAGCGCTCCTTGCCGATGGTCGAGGAGCGTTCCGTCCCCATCTGTCGTCCGCATAAGGACCCGGCTCCGTGAGCCGGAAAAATCTCGGTTTCATCGGGAAGCTTCAGCGACTTGTTATGCAGGCTCTTGTACAACATCGCGGCAAGCTGTTGCGGCGTGTGATCGCCGGAAAGATCGGCCAGGCCGACGTCACCGACGAACAGCGTGTCCCCCGTGAATACGGCTTTAGGCTTTTCCGGCGAAGCCAGGTCCGTCACGGCGATCGAGACGCTTTCCATCGTGTGGCCGGGGGTCTGCATAAAATCGAACCGGCAGTTCCCGAAGTGGATGGAGTCGCCGTCTTTTACAGCCATGTGCGGAAACGTCGCGCCGGAGCCATCTCCCAGATAAATCCGCGCTCCGGTGCGCTCGGCGAGCTCGCGATGGCCGGAGACGAAGTCGGCGTGCAAATGCGTCTCGATAATATGCTCGATCCGCAGGCCTTTCCGCTTAGCGGCATCGATATAAATATCCACGTCGCGCTGGGGGTCGATGACCGCCGCTACGCCTTCCGATCCAACCAGATAGGACGCATGCGCGAGGCATCCCAGAAAGAACTGTTCCACTGCGACCGGTTCCATGATGTTTGTCTCAGAGTATACTACTGGACATGTCTCTACGAATCAACGACGAAGCCCCCAATTTTACGGCCGAAACCACACAAGGTCCCATCGATTTTCACCAATGGATTGGCGATAGCTGGGCTGTTTTGTTCTCTCATCCGAAGGACTTCACCCCGGTCTGCACCACGGAGCTCGGCTACATGGCGTATCTCGCGCCTGAATTCGCCAAGCGCAACACCAAGGTGATCGGATTGAGTGTCGATCCTGTCACCAGCCACGGGAAATGGGCGGCGGACATCGAGGAAACTCAGGGATCGAAAGTTAATTTCCCGATGATCGGCGATCCGGAGCTGAAAATCGCGAAGTTGTACGACATGCTGCCCGCCGATGCGGGAACTACTTCAGACGGCCGTACCGCGGCGAACAACGCCACTGTGCGTACCGTGTTCATCATCGGTCCCGACAAGAAGATCAAGTTGATGCTGGTGTACCCCATGAGCACGGGCCGCAATTTCGACGAAGTCCTGCGCGTTCTCGATTCGATGCAACTCACGGCTCAGCATAAGGTCGCTACGCCGGTGAATTGGAAGAACGGCGACGACGTAATTATTCTGCCCGCCGTTACCGAAGAAGAAGCGAAACAAAAATACCCGGATGGTTGGAAATCTCCGAAACCGTACCTCCGAATCGTGAAACAACCCAAGTAAATATGGTCACCCGGCGCGATCTCTTCGTCACAGGCGCGGCCTTGGCTTACGCGGGTCAAACCCGCGCGGCTACGGGGAAGAATATCGTAATCTCCAGCGCTAACGGCCTCAGAGCCACCCAGCGCGCCATGGACATGATGAAACAGGGCGTCGACACGCTCGATTGCGTGATCGCCGGCGTGAACATCGTGGAGCTGGATCCCGAAGATACCTCCGTCGGCTATGGCGGCCTCCCTAATGAAGAAGGAGTGACCGAACTCGATGCCAGTGTGATGCACGGTCCCACGCGCCGCTGCGGAGCCGTCGGCGCCATGCGCGGCAACCGCACACCCTCAAAAATCGCCAAGCTGGTCATGGAGCAAAGCGATCACATCATGCTGGTCGGCGAAGGGGCGGACCGATTCGCCGTCGCCATGGGGTTCCCGACGGAATCCTTGCAAACTGAAAAGTCCCGGCTGGCATGGATGGTCTGGAAACGGGGCCTGCGGGACCCCGCCGGGCACTCCAATTGGGGTCCCGGTCTCGACACAGCGCCGAAGACCGCACCCACCGCCGAGTTGAAGCGAATCTTCCCGCATGCCGACGAGGATACGCTCGCCTGGGCTTGGGGGCAGGCGATGCATCCTACCACCGGCACCATCAACTGCCTGGCTCTTAATGCGAAAGGTGAAATGTCCGGCACCACCACCACCAGCGGCATGGCCTGGAAGATTCCAGGCCGCGTGGGAGATTCTCCCATCATCGGCGCCGGCCTGTATGTCGATCAGGACATCGGAGCCGCCGGGTCCACCGGCCGCGGCGAGGAAAATATTCGCATCGCCGGGGCACACACCATCGTCGAGAACATGCGCCACGGGATGTCTCCCAAGGACGCCGGTCTCGATGCGCTAAAGCGGGTGGCGCGCAATTTCAATAACGACAAGAAGTGGCTCGCGCAGGTCGATATTAACTTCTATGCCCTTCGAAACGATGGAGTATACGCCGGAGTGAGCCTATGGAAAAGCGAGCGCCCAGCCCGTTTCTGCGTCAACAACGGGGCACAATCCCGTTACGAAGACTGTAGCTGGTTACTGGAAAAATAGCGCCAATCTGCCGATCACTTCAACGTGATTCTATGGTTGACTCTCGTTTTCATGCAAGATACCGCCTCGCAAGCCGACCGGGTGCGGGCCGCGATGGCTGCTTCGCTCGATCAGCAGCGCGCTTCCGTCCGTAAACAGGCTCAATCGATGGGCTCCGCGATGGTCCCCTGGACCGCGCCGTCCCAGATGGCGCCTTCTGTCCCCTGTGATCCGATTCCACAGCCGGAATTGGCGAAAATGATCGATGAAGTGTCTCAAAAACAAGGGGTTGACGCGGCTTTGGTGAAAGAAGTCGCTCGGCAGGAGTCCGGATTTCGGCCATGCGCGGTATCCTCTAAAGGCGCCGAGGGCCTAATGCAGCTAATGCCGGCCACTCAGGACCAATTCAAGGTTGACGATCCCTTCGACCCCAAACAAAGTCTGGAAGCGGGCAGTAAGTTGTTGAAACAACTGCTGGATCGGTATAACGGCGACCTTCCCAAGGCGCTCAGCGCATACAATGCCGGGCCCGGACGCGTCGATCAGGCGGGCGGCGTTCCCGACATCGCCGAAACTAAGAATTACGTCCTCAGCATTCTTACCCGGTTTCTACAGTAATTCTTTCTTAGCCCCCTGCCGATGGAGGTTAAGGTCGTCGTGCCGACACACACAAAAAAGGCACCCGGCAAGGATGTCATTGTCCTTCGCCCGGAGTTGCATCAGCCTCGCTGGGAAAGCGTCCTCGAAGACGCGGCTCAGGCGCCGACGATCCTGATTGTCGACGATATCGACCTCAATCGCCGCCTGCTCAAGGCGATGCTCAAGACTGCCAACTATAGGATTATAGAAGCCAAACGCCCTTCCGCTGCCATCGCGATTCTGGAGCGGGAAAAGGTCGACCTGGTGGTGGTCGATTTAGTGATGCCGGAGATGTCGGGTCCCGACTTCTGCCGGATGCTCAAGAACGACCGGAAAACCCAGCTCATTCCCATCCTGATGACCACCAGCGTCCAGGGATCTGAGAACGAAGTGGCCGGCATCGAATCCGGCGCCGATGAGTTCCTGATCAAGCCCCTCCAGCCGACCGTCGCCCGTACCCGCATCCGAGCCATGCTCCGCAACAAGGCGCTGATCGATTCGCTCGACGAAGCTGAAACCATCCTGTTTGCGCTGGCCCAATCCGTGGAGCATCGCGACAAATACACCGGCTTGCATTGCGAACGCCTGGCGACCTACAGCATCGCCCTAGGACAAGCCCTGGGCCTTCCGAAACAGGATCAGCTTGCCCTCTACCGCGGCGGCTATCTCCACGATATTGGGAAGATCAGCATTCCGGATGTAATCCTGTTCAAGCGCGGCTTGCTGACCGACGAAGAATGGCAGACCATGCGCCTGCACACCATTCGGGGCGAAGAAATCTGCCGCCCCATGAAAACGCTGGCCCCGGTCCTGCCTATTATTCGAAGCCATCACGAGCGTTGGGATGGCACCGGCTACCCGGACGGCACGGCGGGCGAGGATATCCCCCTCCTGGCGCGCATCCTTCAAGTCGCCGACATTTACGACGCGCTCACCACCGCGCGTCCCTATAAGCCCGCGCTTCACACACCAGCACGCCATCGAGATCATGCTCGAAGAATCGCGGCGCGGCTGGCGCGATCCCGAATTAGTTCCCTTGTTTTCCGAGATATGCCAAAAGCCCAGGTCGGGAAATGATGCTCCGTGGCCAGGAAACGTTTCAATGCAACAATCCCTGGAGAATATGCGCCGCGAACTTTCCAAATGATGTACTCCTTCGGTTCCGGGATTCGTCAATGCATCGATGGGTAAGCTGTTGGCCGCGCTCCTTTGCGCAGGTATCGTCGGAGCGCAGGTCCCGGAATCGCCCGATCCCAGAACCGACTCGCAGTTAGCGCCGGTCAAGCAGGAGCCACCAAAGGATGACACGCACATCCTCGGGGTAGTGCCCAACTACACCGCCGTCAATGAGCCGAGCTTCGTCTACCGTCCCATCCCTGCCAGTGAGAAATTTAATATCGCAGCACACGACAGTTTCGATCCCTTCAACTGGGTGCTCACCGGAATCTACGCTGCCGTGTACCAAGCCGAGAACGATTATCCTCAGTTCGGCCAGGGCGCGCAGGGCTATGGCAAGCGCTATGGCGCGACCTTCGCCGACGGCGCGATCAGTACCTACATCAGCGAGGGAATCCTGCCCGCTTTGCTCCACGAGGATCCGCGCTACTTCCGCCTCGGTTCCGGGTCCAAATGGAAGCGAGCCGGCTATGCCGTTACTCGCGTCTTGATTACCCGCACCGACGCCGGAGCCGAGCGCTTCAACAACTCGGAGATTTTCGGCAACCTGGGGGCGGCGGCTATCGCGAGCTCTTACTACCCTTCTTTGAACCGCACCTTCGGCGACACCATAGAGAAATTCTCCATAAATGTAATCAGCGACGCCGGCTTCAATGTCTTAAGAGAATTCTGGCCCGACATGCGCCGCAAGGTCCTCCATAAGGGCGATCCCGAACCGTCTCATTAATGGGATTCTGGCCGCGCCCTCTGGTCACAGGCGTGTCGCGCGACCAAACCGAACGGTCATAGCGGTATAATCGCAAACGTAAGCGGATGGAAGAACTCATTAAAAAGCTCCAGGACGAGATCGCCGTACTCGAAAACGAGTTTCGCGTCGAGCTCCCTAAGGAGATCCTTAAGGCCCGCGCCCACGGCGATCTAAAGGAAAACGCTGAGTATCATGCCGCCAAGGAGCGCCAGGGCCACGTCAACGCGCGCCTGAACCAGTTGCGCGGACGTCTGCGCGAGCTGTCGATGATCGATATGTCGAAGATCCCGCATGACCGTGTAGGGCTGGGATCGACGGTCACCGTGCTCGATGTGAATAAGGATGAAAAGATCCGTTACAAGCTGGTGACCAGCGAAGACGTCGATGTGGCGAAGGGTATGATCTCCACCAGTTCCCCCATCGGCCGCGGGCTGCTGGGCAAGTTCGTCGGGGATACCGTGAAAATCCAAATCCCGGACGGCCTGCGGGAGTTGGAGATCGTAGAATTAATCACGATTCATCAAACGGGACATTAGCATGACGTACACGCGCGCGATCGGCATTGTTTTTGGAACAAATTATTCACTGGATCGTACGCGGCTTGGCGCTTTCCCGAATCCACCCCAACGCTCTCACCGCTTTAGGCCTGGTGATCAACATCGCCGCGGCCGCCTTACTCGCCGTAGGCCAATTCCGGTGGGCCGGCGCGGTGATCATCGGCGCCGGCCTGTTCGACATGGTCGACGGCCGCGTGGCTCGTGAAACCAATCGCGTGACTCGCTTCGGCGGCTTCTTCGATTCGGTCCTGGACCGCTACTCCGATGTGGCGCTTCTGGTCGGCTTGCTGGTCTGGTACGGGTCTATTAATCGATTCGGATACGTGGTGCTGACCGCCATCGCGATGACCGCCTCGGTAATGATCAGCTATGTCCGCGCCCGAGCCGAAAACACGATCCCCCCTGTAAAGTCGGTTTCATGGAGCGGCCGGAGCGCGTGGTGCTGCTGATCATCGGAGCTCTGTTCGATCACATGGCCGCGGTCCTGTGGGTGATCGCGGTACTCGGAAATTTGACCGTGATCCACCGCATGATCTTCACCTGGCAGGAAACCAAGCGCCTGGAAGATGCGCAGCTTCGCCCTGCCGGATCTTCCGCGACGGCGTCCAAATCCAAATAGCGGAGCTTTGCGAAGCCGGTTCTGTCTGTAGTATGCTGAAACTTCTGGGTTCTTGAAGCGCCAAGGTTGCGTAGCATCCATATTGCGTGTTTCAAGATCAAACGAATCCATCTAAGGAACGTGTTATGTACGCAGTGATCGAAACGGGCGGGAAGCAGTATCGCGTCGCGGCAGGCGAGTCGATTGAGGTTGAAACCCTGGTGGGCGATGTCGGCGCCGAGGTCGAGTTTGCCCGCGTTCTCGCCGTGGTCGACGGCGATTCCGTTAAGGCGGCTCCGACGTGCCAGCGTTCGCGTCAAGGGCACCATTGAATCGCCACGGCCGCGGAGAGAAGTTGCTGGTGTTCAAGTTTAAGCGCAAGAAGCAGTATAAGCGGACCATCGGACACCGCCAGAATTACACCCGCGTCAACGTCAGCGAGATCGTCGTAAGAGTTAGCTATGGCACATAAAAAAGGTTTAGGCAGTTCTAAAAACGGGCGCGATTCTAACGCGCAGCGGCTCGGCGTGAAGGCGTTCGGAGGCCAACTGGTCCCCGGCGGATCCATCATCGTCCGGCAGCGCGGCACCCGCATCAAGCCCGGCAATTTTGTCGGCATCGGCAAGGACGACACCCTCTTCGCGAAGGTCACCGGCGTCATCGAATTTCGCGATCGCGGCCGGATGGGCAAGTTCGTCAGCGTCGTTCCCGCCGAAAACTCGTAAGCTGTCCCAAAAGCCGCTTGCTTACGCGCGCGGCTCAGAATTTCTGTGCGAGCCCATGATGTTCATCGACGAAGTTAAAATCTACGTGAAGGCCGGCGACGGCGGCAATGGCTGCCTGGCGTTTCGACGTGAAAAATTCGTCCCTCGCGGCGGACCCAGCGGAGGCGATGGCGGGCGCGGAGGCGATGTCACCATGGTCGCCACGCCTCACCACAACACCCTGCTCCATTTCCGTTTTAATCCCGAACACAAAGCCCAGCGCGGACGCCATGGCGAAGGCAGTAATCGCACCGGCCGTGAAGGCGAATCCAAAGAAATCCTGACCCCGGTGGGCACGGTGATTTACGACGCCGATACCGGCGAGCTGCTGCACGATTTCACCACCGCCGGCGACCGATTCGTCGTCGCCCACGGCGGCCGGGGTGGACGTGGAAACGCCCGCTTTGCCACGTCGACCCATCAAACCCCGACCGAGCACGAAGACGGCAAGCCCGGCGAAGAACGCAATCTCCGTCTGGAGCTGAAGCTTCTCGCCGACGTCGGCCTGGTCGGTTTTCCGAACGCCGGCAAGTCCACCCTGATCTCAGTGATCTCAGCGGCGCGCCCCAAGATCGCCGACTATCCCTTTACTACGCTGGTCCCAAATCTTGGAGTCGTGAACGCCGGCGAAGATCGCAGCTTCGTCGTCGCCGATATTCCCGGCCTGATCGAAGGCGCGCATCTCGGTCACGGCCTGGGAATCCAATTCCTGCGCCACATCGAACGGACGCGCCTGCTGGTCCACCTGGTCGACGTTTCCGAGCTCACCGCCCGCGAACCCGTTCACGATTTCGAAATCGTGATGGAAGAGCTGAGAAGCTTTTCGGAATCGCTGCTCGAAAAGCCGATGATCGTAGTCGCCGCCAAGATCGACGCCGCGCAGGACCCCGAGCGCGTCGCTTCCGTGGAAAAGCTCGCCGCCGATCGTGGATTGCCGTTCTACAAAATCTCCAGCGTCACCGGCGAAGGCATTGAGGCGCTCAAGCGAGCCATGGCCGAAACCGTCTTCGCGCAGGAGTAGATGAAATCCGCTACACATTAACTCCATGTGAAGCCCGGAACGCCGCGCCTTCGCGCCACCTCTCATATACCGGAGGTCGGTGAAAATGAAACGTTGGATTTTGACAGTCGCATTCGCGGCGAGCGCCATGGTGGGATGCGCGGGAGGCGTGACATACTACGCTCCGGCTCCCCCGCCCGCAGTGCGCGTCGAGGCTTATGGAGCCGCTCCCGGTCCCGGTTATGTTTGGGTGAACGGCTACTGGGGCTGGCGCGGTAACGCTTACGCGTGGATGCCCGGCAGTTGGGCGCGCCCGCCGCGCCGCCGCGCAGTCTGGGTGGCGCCGTATTGGGAGCCGCACGGCGGCCGCTATCGCTTCCATGAAGGCCGCTGGCGGTAACTTTTTCGAGTGCGGGCGATAATCTCTATATGTATCGACTCGCACTCGCCTGTACCATTTTTTGGGGAATTATATACATGAGTCCCGCCGCATCCGCGCAACCCGCGAATCTTGCCGGAGAGTGGGAAGTAACCATGCTTCGCTTCAACGGCGCGCAGCGCGACTTCTTCCGCGCCAATTTCACCATTGAAGGCGATCAATTAAATGGCACTCTAGGAACGCGATCGGTCGAAGGTTCCGTTAAAAACTCAGGCATCGACTTTCGGTGGCTCAACAAGGACAAGAAACCCCTGGCGACCCTGACGGGCTCTCTCACGGGAGCGGATCTTTCAGGCAGCGGCAACTTTACCGACGACGGCCAGCGTTTCGAGTGGACCGGACATCGGCCCGCCGTGCGTCCTTCGGCGGCACGCGCACTCCAGTTCACGCCCCAACAATTTCATAACTATTTTTCTCCCGCGATTCCGCCCGTGATGCATATCTTCCCCGGCGATAGCGTCGAGACCAACAGCGTCAACGCCGGCGGCCGCGATGAAAAGAACACGCGCCGCTCGCCCGGTGGCAATCCCTTAACAGGACCTTTCTACGTCGAAGGAGCCATGCCAGGAGACACCCTGGCGGTCCACATCGTCCGCCTGCGCCTGAACCGCGATACCGCCGAAAGTGGAAATTCCATCGTCGCCAGCGCCCTAAATCCCTATTACCAACGCGACTTGAAGCTCGATGAAAAATTCTCCAGCGAATGGAGCCTGGATCGCGAGCGAGGAACCGCGTCTCTATTGAAACCCACCGATCGTCTCAAGAATTTCCACGTCAAGATGATTCCGATGCTCGGTTGCATCGGCGTCGCGCCTCCGCCCAGCAAGTCTATCGCTCCGGCTACCTGGGCCCCTGGGGAGGCAACATGGATTACAACCAGTTCATCGAAGGCGTGACCATCTATTTCCCCGTGTTCCAGCCGGGCGCGTTGCTGTTCCTGGGCGACGGCCACGCCGCCCAAGGCGATGGCGAGCTGACTGGCGACGCTCTAGAAACCTCCACCGCCTACACCTTCAGCGTTGACGTGATCCGAGGCAAGAGTCCCCAGATGCCGCGCGCTGAGAACGCC
>CAVPKR010000069.1:0-14919 GCA_963705675.1 Terriglobia bacterium | reverse complement strand
GCCGCCGCCCGGAACGCCCGGAGGAGGTTACGCGCCGCCCCCGGCGGCTCCAGCAGCGGCCGGCATGCAGGAGAATGTTGCCGCCGCGCTGTGCTATCTGCTCACCTGGCTCACCGGGATTCTGTTCCTGGTGCTGGAGCCCTACAACAAGAACCGGAACATCCGCTTCCATGCGTTCCAGGCCATCTTCTTCGGAGTCGCCTTCACCGTCCTCTGGATCGTGGTCAGCATGTTGACTGTGATGCTCTCCCTATTGGGCTTATTTTTCATCAGCTTCCTGCATATGATCCTGGGGCTGGGATTCCTGGCGATCTGGATCTTCCTGATGTACAAGGCGTACAACAACGAACGGTACGTTTTGCCGATCATCGGGCCGCTCGCCGAAAAGCAGGCGTAAAGGAACGGGGCGCGCCGCCGCGCCGTCTATCGATATAACGTGCGAATTTACCTATACGTGTGTCTGGCGGCCGTGGCTTGCGCGCAGGAGGGTCCAAAAATCGGACTCATTGATTTTTACGGGCTCCACAAGGTTCCGGAAGCCAAGGTCCGGCAAGCCCTGGGCGTCCGCGAAGGCGATGCTCTGCCGCGCTCCAAGGGCGATGCAGAGGAGCGGATCGACACGATTCCAAACGTGGTCGAATCGCACCTTGAAGCGGTGTGCTGCGATGCCGGGCGCATGATTCTCTATGTCGGCCTGGAGGAGAAGGGGGCGACGCACTTTGAGCTGCGGGAGGCCCCTGACGGTGAGCTGAAGCTTCCCGAAGACCTCACCAAGACCTATCAGAGATTCCTCACGGCATCTGAAACCGCCTCCCGCCTGGGCCAGACCAAGGAAGATTTGACGACAGGCCACGCGCTTTCCGCCAATCAAGATACGCGCGAGATTCAGGAGGAGTTTGTGCCCATCGTCAAGGAGTATCTGCCTCAGTTGAGGCACATCCTGCGCGATTCGGGGGACGAAGAGCAGCGCGCGATCGCTGCCTACGTGATTGCCTACGATGAACGGCCCGTGGAGATTGTCAACGATCTTCAATTCGCGCTGAAAGATTCGGATGCCGGTGTCCGGCTGAATGCAACGCGCGGCTTGAGGGCGCTGGCGGTTCTGGCGAAACTGAAGCCGGAATCCGGCGTTAAGGTGGAGCCCACCTGGTTCATCGAGATGCTGAACTCGCTGTCGTGGACGGACCGCACGCAGGCGTTGGGGATGCTGCAGATCCTGACCGACCAGCGCGATCCGGAAGCCATCGAACAGATTCGCGAGCGAGCTCTGCCGTCGCTGATCGAGATGGCGCACTGGAAAACGCTGCCGCACGCGCTGCCGGCGTTTCTGTTACTGGGGCGCGTGGCGGGATTGCCCGATGATCAGGTGCAGACTGCCTGGAGCAGCGGGGATCGCGAATCGGTGATCGCGCAGGCGACCGGGCTGAAGAAGAAGAAATAGTGCAAATCTAGCGCAAGCCCTTGCTTTTTAGATACCCGATCAGTTCGGCTGGATCGTCGGTGATGATGGCGTCCACTTGAGCGGCCACCAGCTTGTCCCAGTCGCCTGCGGAATCCGCGGTCCAGGGCACAACTTCGAGCCCCGCGGCATGCGCGGCGCGGACTTTATCCGGCGTCACCAGCTTGTATTGAGGCGAGACGATGGTCGCGTCCGCATCCTTCGCGATCGAAACGAAGTCGCGGTCGTCGCCTTCCCATAGCGCCACCCGGCGAATCTCGGGAGCCAGAGTTTTCATCGCGTGCAGCGTGCGAAAGTCGAAGGATTGCAGCATCACGCGCTTTTCCAGGTGATGCTTGCGGATCATGTCGAGGACCAGCTTCGCGAATTCCTCGGGCGGTGGCGTACGCTCGGGATGATCGGCGAAACTCTTGGTTTCGATATTGAACTGAACCGAATTGCCGGGCGCCAGGTTGAACACTTCGTCGAGCGTCGGCATTCGAGTCCCCGGAACCGGGGTCTGCTTCGGGAACAGTGGATTTTTCAACTTGCCGCAGTCCCATTGGCGCACTTCGGCGAGCGTCATTTCATGGATCATCGCCCGCAAGTGCGGGCCGCCGCTGCAAATCGGAAATTCGAGATAGGGATCGTGCGAGACCACCAGGACGTTGTCTTTCGTTACGGCCATATCCAGCTCCAGCACATCGACGCCGATGCCGATGGCGTACTCGAAGGCGGGAAGCGTATTTTCCGGCCGCATGGCGCGCGCGCCGCGATGGCCGTGGACCAGGATTTTAGGGGCTGCAGGCATAAGAGCGGCTAGAGCGAGGAACAGGACGGGAGTGCGCATCAATGTGCCCGATGCAACTCGCACTGGCAACAGTCGCTGCATCGCAGGCATTTCTCGCATCGATGATTGGGACAGGCGTCCTTGGTGCAGTGGACGCAGATGTCGGTGGAAGGCTCGCCGCAGATGCTGCAGGTGAAGGTCAGGGTATCGGTCATTGGTTGTTCTTCTTCTGGGGCGTAGATTTTGTTGCCGGTTGATGGCTCAAGGTAGCCCGGCAGCGCTGGGCTTCTTTATCCACAATCTGAAATTCCTGCTCCTTGGTCGCGGCCAGATCCGTGATGTACTGGCGCAGCTTGTCGCGATTGGCGGAGTTTTCCGCCAGCACGCCCATCAACAGGTCCCCCACCGCCGGATTCTGATAATTGCGCACGCCGTCGGCCAGCGAATTGAGCCGCGATTCGACCGACTGCAACCGGAAATACGTATCCAGAGCGAGCGTCAGCCGCTCCGGCTGCTTCTCCAGCGCTTTAGCGGAATTGACCAGGTATCCCAGCTCATTCTGGACCCCTGTCCATTGCGCGATATAGGTATCGGGGGCTCCCTTGGCCACCCATTCCTGGGGCCTGAGCTGGTCGAGAATCGGCTTCAGGCGCGTGGCCTGGTCGGACATGGCGGCGACCGTCTTGGAGATATCCCATTCGGCCGAAACTCCCGTCTGATTCTGCGCCGGGAGCAGGGCGGGGAAAAGCATGGAAGCAAGCACGAGAGACTTCATAGCTCTAACCGCTAGTGTCTCACGGACCGCGATTTAGTTTCGAATGGAGCGCAATACGTCGAGGCCGGGCTCGGGTCCCAGGAGGAATCCCTTGACGGTCATCCAGACTGCGCGTTTGATCTTCTGAAGCCGGGTTTCGGGATGCGGCTGGCGGACCACGAAAACGCTAAGGTCCTGATCGCCGGAAGAGTCCCGGAATCCAGGGGGTGGCGGAGGCGGAGGAGGCGGCGCCGTCGCGACAGGAGGCGGAGGCAGTTTATGGCTAGAATCGCCTGAGCAGATACCTGTACAACCGCCGCCGGCTCTCGGAATCCGTGATTCCCAGGTATTGATGGCATCCACGGCGGCGCGCAGCACCCGCTTCGCGAGATCGCCCTTATCCAGCCGATTCGCGGCGATCGGGACGTTCCGGTAAACGCGGATGGAATCGCCGGTAGTCAAAGTCTTCGAATTGCCGCGGGGCAGCAGCGCGTGCTGCACTTCCACCGTGCCCTCTTCCACCTCGACCGTTGTAGTTTCATCCTCGTCGTCGACGGAGATGTCGAAAGTGGTTCCGCGCACCGAAATGACCGCCGTGGGCGTCAACACCCGATTGGGATTCGGGCCGTACAGATGCTCGATATGGACCCTGACGCGGCCTACTAACACGTCCAAAAGATCCGCCAGTTGGGCGTTCCGCCTTTGCGAAAAACCACCCGCGAGTTCGGATAAACGTCAAACGTGGATCCGTCCGAGACCGAGAACCGGGCTTGTCCATCCCAGCCGGTGATAATCAACTGCTTGACTTGAATCTGGTCGCCGACGTTGAGCGCCCACGGCGTCGAGTCCTTCAGGACCGAAACCTGCCCGGTTTCCTCAATGCATTTCGCCGCATATCCCGAGTCGCCGGACCAGATTTGGCCGAACGAGACTACGCCGGTCGCTGCTAAGAGCAGTGACAGCTTCGCTCGGACCGCAACTCGACGGACGCTCATAGACAAAAATACTGTCTCCGGACGGTACCGGAAAACGCTTCAAGACAGTCTAACACTAAAATTGCAATGCAACCCAGTGCCCGGGTAAATCTTAATACGTAGGCCTAGGAGAATCAACAGTTTCTGCGACGATCGACCGATTATCCAGTATACAATGGTTAAGCGCTGTGTATAACAACGCCACATCCCGTATCCTATGTGCCACAGTACTGCTCACGGCTGGGGCGTCCGCGCAAGAGGGCGTTTCCCCGCAAGTGGACTGGCGGCATGTGGGAAATTCGGCCATCAACCGGTCGCTGGCTGGCCTGTCGACTGGGCCGGTCGACCGGGTGCGCTTTTCCACCACCGGCTCTCTCCTGATCCAGACGGTTTCGGGGCGGGTGTTCCAGACCGTGGATTACGAAACCTGGAAACCCGGCACTGCGGCGGTTTCTCCAGATCCGGCGCTCCCGGCGATTCCACTTCCCGAACCAGGCGCGCGATTGCGGGCGCGATCCCCGTCGGCGACGGTCCTGTACGCGGTAGGCAAGTATGTTTACCGGTCGGAGAACGAAGGCGCGAGCTGGGATAACCTGACGAATTTCCGCGGAAGCTCGATTCTAGGCGACGGGTTGAGCGATCTGGCGGTTTCGCCATCCGACGACGACCAGATTGTCGCGGTAGGGTCCAATGGAGTTTTCCGGTCGATGGACGGGGGCAAGTCCTGGAGCGGATTGAATCAGACCCTGCCGAATCTGCCCGCGTCGAAACTGGTGGCTCTGCCTGCGGGGGACCACGGAGTGCGCTTGTCGCTTCCGGATTCCAGTGAAGTGGAGTGGCAGCCCGGCCAGAAGATCGCCTGGGTCCCGGTGGACAATACGGAAGCATCCGTTGACCTTCAAGTTCGCCAGGCACTTTCGCGGCGGCTGGGAGCGTTAGTCAGCGCTGCCGGCGTTTCCGGTGATTATATCTATGCGGGATTGGCCGCTGGGGTGGTAGAAGCGTCCGCCGACGGCGGGCAAACCTGGCGTCCGTTCGCTTTCAACGAAGCCGGTGCAGTGGAGCGATTCTGGGTGGATCCGAACGACCCGCGTGTGGCGCTCGCGGTCTTCGGATCGCGAAGCCACGATCCTTCATTCACGGGCGCGCGGGTTCACGTGGTGCGCACGGAAAACGGCGGCTTGTTTTGGGACAACCTGACTGCGAATCTTCCCGATGTGGGCGTGCACGGCGTGGCGGCGGATCGCACCAGCGGCGCGGTTTATGCCGCTACCGACGCCGGCGTCTTCATGGCTTACGCCGATCTGGGCACGCTCGGAATCGCTCCGCAGTGGCGTGTGCTGCCAGGCCTTCCCAGTGCCGCCAATGACGTGAAGCTGGACGCGGAAGGCAACCAGCTTTGGGCTGCGACCGACGGATTCGGTGTGTATGCGACGCTGGCGCCGCATCGTATGCTGGACCCGCGGGTGGTGAACACCGCGGATCGCGTGGCGCGCGCGACGGCTCCAGGATCGCTGATCAGCGTGCTGGGCGCGCGAGTGCAAACCGCGCGTGCGGGAGACTTGCAAATCCCGGTGCTGAGCGCGAATGAGACGGAATCTCAGCTTCAGATTCCGTTCGAGGCCAGCGGGACCTCGGTTTCGCTGGCGGTCGACGGAGCCAATGGCCGCGTAAATCTGCCTGCGATGGCGCTGCAATCCGCTGCGCCCGCCATCTTCGTCGACCGCGACGGCTCGCCTCTGCTTCTGGACGGAGAGAACGGGGTAATGCTCGACGCCATGAATCCGGCGCATTCCCGCGGACGCATTCAGATCCTGGCTACTGGTCTCGGCCGCGTGAAACCCGATTGGCCCACAGGTCTAGCGGCCCCGGCCGATAATCCCCCCGAAGTGGTGGCGACCGTCAAGGCCTATCTGGATGGCCAGCCGGTGGAAGTGACGCGCTCGGTTCTGGCGCCCTACATCGGATACTACCTGGTGGAGATCACGGTCCCGAAAATCGTCAATTATGGCCCAGCGGCGTTATCGCTCGAAGTCAACGGCCAGACCAGCAACCCAGTGCGCGTCTACATCGAGCCTTAGGCCGTGCGGATCGCAGTAGTCTCGGACATCCACGGCAACCTTACGGCGTTGGAAGCCGTTCTCGCGGATCTTCGCGAAACTTCTCCCGACCTGATTTTTCACGGCGGTGATCTATCGGACAACGGATCGAGTCCGGTAGAGGTGGTCGATCGACTGCGCGATTTAGGATGGCCCGGCGTGATCGGCAACACCGATGAAATGCTATGCATGCCTGAGACCTTTGAGGATTTTGCGCGTCCGCTGCCTCAGCTTCAATCCATGTGGGACATGATCCGCGATATCGCGGCGGCGGTACGCGAAAAGTTGGGCGAGGAAAGACTCACGTGGCTACGGGCCTTGCCGCGGTCGCAGATCCATGGGGCGATGGCACTGGTCCATGCGAGTCCCGAAAGCCGCTGGCGCGCGCCGGCTCCCGAGGCGGCCGATGCGGAGCTGGAATCGACCTATGCGCCGCTGGGCCAGCCGGTCGCGGTCTACGGTCACATTCACCGATCGTATATTCGTTCGCTAGTCGAGCCTTTCGGTGATCAACACGGGCAGCGTCAGCCTCTCTCACGATGGCGATCGCCGGGCTTCGTATCTACTGCTCGACGATTCGAATCCCACGATCCGGCGCGTCGAGTATGACGTCGACCGGGAGGTGAAGGCTCTGGTAGGTTCCGGTCTTCCGCACGCGAACTGGATCGCGAAGATCCTCGAAACTGCACGCCCCCAGATGCCCTAAGCGCAGTCCCCTGTTATAGTACGGATGATGCGATGGTTCACGTTTGCGGCGCTCTGCGCCTCTATCCTTTACGCTCAAGATAAACCGATCGAGAAACTGGCGCCTTATTACCCCACGCCGCAAATCGTGGTGGAAAAGATGCTCCGCTTCGGTGAGCTTAAGGCCGGGGAGAAGATGTTCGATCTGGGCTCGGGCGACGGACGCATCGTCATTATGGCCGCGCAGAAATTCAAGGCCAACGCCGCCGGGGTCGAGTTCGACGACGCGCTGGTCAAGCAAAGCATGGAGAAGATCAAGTCCCTGGGCCTTTCCAGCCTGGCGACTATCATTCACGGGGATCTCTTAAAGCAGGATTACTCTTCCGCCGACCTGCTTACCGTCTACCTGCTGCCCATGTCCAACGACAAAGTCACGCCGATCCTCGAAAAGCAGCTCAAGAAGGGTACGCGCATTGTCGCGCATGACTTTGAGTTTTCCAATTGGACTCCCGAGAAGGTCCAGGACATCGATGACGATGGCGAAGGCCGCAGCCATCGGTTGTATCTTTACCGGCGCTAATGGTTCCTTACCGCGGGAGACTGGCTCTTCGAATCGCCCGCGTTTTACTGGCCCTGGCTTGTCTGGCGTGGTATGTCCGCGCCGCTGATGAACGATTCACGTCGGTAGTGGCGGTGCTCGCGGCGTATGTGGTTTACGCGGCCGGCGCTTTATTCGAGCTGCGCTTCGATTCGCCGCTGCGCGCCGGAATCGCCTTGGTTTCAGACACGGCGTTTTTTGGATTCTGGAGCATGGTGGTGGCCGCCGGATGGATCGCGTGGCCGTCGGCAGGCTGGTTATCGACGCTGCTGTGCGCCTACGTTCTGGCCTCTGCGGCAGTGCTTCACGATCCGGTGCGCGTGCTTGCCACGGCCGGGGTGGTGGCGCTGCTGGCGCTTTTATTCGCTCCACGCGGAGAAATGCCGCCGGTCTGGGTGGCGATCGCGGCCGGCGGAGTGGCCATCGCCATCACGTTTCATAAACGTTATCTCGACCGGCGTCTTTCGAACACCCTGCGCCATAACGTCATCATTCGATCGCAGGCCCAGGGAGCTCGCGAAGCCGAGCGCCAGCGGATCGCCGCGGACTTCCACGATGGCCCGCTGCAAAGCTTCATCAGTTTTCAAATGCGCCTGGAGATCGTGAAAAAACTTTTGGCGCGAGATGTGGACGCCGCGAGAGAGGAGCTGCTCCAGTTGCAGCAGCTGTGTAAGTCTCAAGTAGGCGAGCTGCGCAGCTTTGTTCGGAGCATGCGGCCGTCGGAGAGCGGCGTCAGTCTGCCCGCATCGCTCAGCCGCATGGTGGATCAGTTCCAGCGCGATACCGGCATCGCCGCGACGTTCACCAGCGGGGAGCTGTTTGATCCCGCTGAAACTGAAGTGTCGCTCGAGTTGCTCCAGATTGTCCGCGAGACGATGAACAATATCCAGAAGCACTCGGGTGCTACCCGCATGGCTCTTTCGGTCGGCATGCGCGAGCATCGGATTGAGATTAAGGCCGAGACAACGGCGCGGGGTTCCCGTTCAGCGGGTCCTTCAATCTGGATGAGCTGGAACTATTGCGCCTGGGTCCGGTGAGCATCAAGCGCCGGGTGCGGATGCTCGGCGGGGATTTGCAGCTCGATTCAAAACCCGGCCAGGGATCCAGCCTGCAAATCCGCATCCCGGTATGAGGCGCGTATTTTTCCTGACGAGCATATTGCTGGCAGGGTGTGGAAGATATGCCGAGTTCACTCTTCCCGCTCCGGATGCGGCTGGGCCGTGGGGGCCGTTCAAGTGGGAAGCAGCTTCGGGTCCAGTGTTGACGCGGGGCGATGCTGTCGATGTTCTGAATCCGTCGGTGATCCGGTTTCACGGTCAATACTTCAATTTATATTCCGAATACGACGGGCAAGCGTGGCACACTGCTATCGCGACTTCGCCGGATGGAGTCGCGTGGCGTAAGCAAGCTCGCGTACTTTCGCCCGATGGCGGATACATTGCCGCCAACGGCTCGGCGCTGGTCGATGGAAACGAGATTCTTTATTGGTACGAGACCGGAGATCCGCTCACGATCGCGCTCGCAAGCTCCACTGACGGCGAGCATTTTCAGAAACGAGGCGATGCGGTTTTGAAGCCCGGTCCACGGGGAAGCTTCGATGAGCGCGGCGTGAGCGATCCCTACGTGATCCGCGCGGGCGCGCAATTTTATCTTTTCTATATCGGATTGGATCGGGGACGCCGGCAGCACATGGGGGTCGCGCGCTCTTCCGATGGAGTTCGCTGGGAGAAGCTGAGGTCCGCGCCCATTCTATCCCCCGGCGGCCCGGCGTCGTTCGACGAAAACGGGGTAGGTGAGCCGGCGGTGTGGACCTCCGGAGGCGTTTGGTGGATGCTCTATACGGGGCGCGATCGGAGCGAGCATCGGCGGATGGGATTGGCAGAATCGACGGACGGAATTCATTGGAATCGGGATTTGACGTTCCCGGCCATCGCGGACGTGAGGCTGTGGGATAGCCAGGTGGTCTGCGATCCGAGTGTCGAGGTAACGCCGCAAGGTGTTCGGGTCTGGTTCGGCGGAGGCGACCGTGCGGAGCCGGCGGAGAATCTTCACGGGCAAATCGGGGTGGGGATTTTGCTGGGGCGCTAACGAATCCTGTTGGTAACGGCTGGATTGACCGCTTCCTTTGGTCGCGGCTCGCTTGATATCGCCGGCACCGATGTTAACTTTGTAGCAGGCCAGAAATCAGGGGCATGCCAAAGACGATCCAAATTAGAAACGTCCCGGATAAGGTGCACCGCATTTTGAAGGCTCGCGCGGCTCGCGAAGACATGAGTCTTTCGGCCTTCATCCGACGTGAATTGAAGCAGATGGCTGAGCGACCGAGCATGCGCGAGTGGTTGGAGCGCCCTCGGCAAACGAAACCGCTCCGAACCAATCGCACTGCCGCGGAGGTGATCCGCCGGTTGCGAGGGGGCTTAGCTAGCTTAATCCCGCTTGGCGACCTGGAAGTGGCTTAGGGTGTCGGCGTAACTCGCGACACCTTTATACAGAGCCTCCGCGATCTTCTGGCGATGTTCCGGTTTCTTCAACAACGCCTCATCGTTCGCGTTGGTCAGGAACCCGATCTCCGCCAGCACGCTAGGCATCGACGCGCCGATCAGCACCACGAAAGGAGCCTTTTTCACACCTCGATTTTTCGCGGTTGGGTTGCTCTTCGACGACACTCCGTATAACGACGCTTCCACGCGTCCGGCGAATTCGCGCGATTCGTCGATTTTGTCTTTCAGTGCGATCTTTTGCAGCAGGTCCCGCAGATCGAACACGCTCTTCTCGGAGCTGGCGTTTTCGCGCGTGGCAACATCGAGCGCGGTCCTCGACGTGGTGAAATTCAGGTAGTACGTCTCGACCCCCGCGACCGCTTTATAAGGCGACGAGTTCGCGTGAATCGAAAGGAACAGGTCCGCCTTACGGTCATTGGCGATCTGGGTTCGCTGTTCTAGGGGGATGAAGGTGTCATCGTTGCGCGTGTAGATCACTTCGCTTCCGAGCCGCGATTCGATCAGCGCACCCAAGCGCAGCGCGACATCCAGAACCAGATCTTTCTCGATCAAGCCCGTTGGTCCATGGGTGCCTGCGTCGTGGCCGCCGTGGCCCGGGTCGATCACCACTCGTCCGAGCTTCAAGCCCAGGACCCGTGTGAGCGAACGGTCGCCCGTGGTGTTCCGCTTGGCAGGCAAAGGCTCAGGCGGCTCGGCGCGCACGTCTTTTACAATGCCGGGCGTTGTCGACGCAGGAATTGATGCTGCAACCGGCGCTACTGCGCTGGGACCCGACGTATCACCCACTGGCGTATATGGCGGCAGCAGCTTCACGGGTTCCGGAGGCGGGGTCAGCCCGCGAGCCAGCGCCATATTGGCCGGCGGCGTGGGCGACGAAACCCTGGCGGTTCGATATCCCAACGACAAGGGAGGCTGCGCCAGCAAGTCTGGTTTCGAATCGATTCGGGACGGCGTGACCCGCGGTACGGGCGGTTCAAAGCGTCTCGGCTCCGGCGCACTCACAGGGCGCATTACCGGCAGAGACGGCTCAATGAGATCCGGCTCCACGGCGCGCGCCATCGATTCTTTCACTGTCTTCGATCCGCTCACGCTTGCCGTGGTTGGCGGCGCGGGGTGATCCTTCAGCTTCAGCTCGATCATCAATCGATTGGGACTGGAAAGCTGAGATGCGGTAAACTCCGCGCGCTGTTCCAGGTCGAGCACCACTCGCGTCACGCCAGGCTGCGTCTCCGCGATGCGGATCTGCTTCAGCAGGCCGTCGCCCACCTGGATGACGTGCATGCCCTTGCTGATCATTTCAGGCTTCGCGCCTTGAATATCGAAAAACAGGCGGTCGGGGGAAGTCAGGCGTTCCGATTTGTAGCGGAAATCCGAAGTAACTTCGATGGCAACGCGAGTCACTTCGCCCAGGGACCAGAAACGTACGGCCGTGACTTTGCTTCCCGGCGCGCCGAGACTGAGCACGGCGGCGGCGAAGAATCCGATTGTCAAACCGGATTTACTGCGTCGTCCTAAGATGCAACCTGCCATTCCCGTCGATAAACTGCTCCAGCTTGGGATGCTTTTCCTCCACAACCTGCGGCGCGGGCGCAGGCTCCGGTTCCTCGGGCTTCGCTGCCGCTGCCGCCTTTTGGGCCGCCGCGACACGAGCATTGCTATACCGCTTACTGACGTTGTTCACATACTTCTGTGTTTCAGGATACGGCGGAATCTGTTTATATTTCTCGACCGCACCCGGGCCGGCATTGTACGCGGCCAGAGCCAGCTGCGGATCTTTATAAAGTCCCTGGAGATATTTCAGGTATTTCACGCCGCCTTCGATATTCTCGCCCGGATCGAAGCTGTCTTTCACGCCCAGCATTTTTGCGGTGGACGGCGTCAGCTGCATCAAGCCCTGCGCGCCCTTGGGAGAAACGGCCTGCGCATCGTAGTTGCTCTCGACTTTGATCATGGAGTGGACCAGCAAGGGGTCCACGTCGTGCGCTTTCGCGGATTGATCCACCAGCTGGTCGATGCGCTGATGGGTCGGCTTCGGCGCGCCGGTCATGCTGCGCACCAGACGTCCGCTATGCGGGTCGACGCGCACCACCAGCGTCTGGCTTTCCTGAGACGCGTCGGCTGCTACCACGGGGGAGGCGGCAAGCATTGTAATCAGTACAAAACAAATATACATCATTTTGTTTCGCGCAGCCAGCCGTACTCGCGCACGGCCAGCCGTACTTCGGACATACGCTATCATCATCTCATGACCGCGGCGGGGAATGGACATGGAGCGCGCCGGCTTCGTGCTGGCCGGTGGACCCAGTTTCCGCGTGGGCCGCGATAAGGCTCCCGCTGGATTCGACCCGCTGTGCGCCGTTTACCATTGCTCCTGCTTGGGCAAGGCGGGCGCGTCGCTCGACTGTAAAATATTGAAAATGCACGATTTTATATCGACTCTCCAAGTTCTTCCCTATCCCGTTCCGAACACCGCCGCCCCACAAAACAGCAACACGCCGGACCAATGGACCCATCGATGATTCCCAACGGCAACGGCGAGCCTGCCCACTACATTGAGTTCCGTAACGTATATAAGACGTTCGATCGCCCGGTTTTAGTCGACGTGAACTTCCATTTAGTCGCCGGGGAAACCTTGGCGATCATTGGCCGCAGCGGCGTCGGCAAGTCCGTGACCCTGGCGAATATCATGGGATTTCTCAAGCCTGACTCGGGCAGGATTACGGTTTCCTACACCGATATCACCGATTTCACCGAAGCTGAAATGCGCCGCATTCGCAAGAAAGTCACGATGGTCTTTCAGTCCGGGGCTTTGTTCGATTCACTCACGGTGGGCGAAAATATCCTGTTCTCTCTTGAGCTTCGCGACGATTACGACGAAAAAAATAAGGAGGACGTGGTTAACGGACTCCTCAGCATGGTGGACTTGCTGGAGTACAGGGATTACTATCCGTCGGATCTGTCCACCGGCTATAAGCGCGCCGTCGCTATCGCCCGCGCGCTGGCCGCGCAGCCCGAATGCATCCTTTACGACGAGCCTACCACCATGGTCGACCCGATCATGTCGGATCATCTGACGACGCTCATGCTGCGCCTGAAGAAACAGTTGAAGCTGACCGGGGTGGTCGTGACGCATGACCTGGAGCTGATGCGCAATGTTGCCGACACCGTCGTGGTCCTGTTCGAAGGCCATGCGATTTATTTCGGTCCCGTGGCCGACCTGGAGAAATCGGAACATCCCCATATCAAGGAATTCCTGGCAATGGATCGTGTATAAGGTGACCTAATGAAAACCCTGCTTCTTTCGTTCGTGGTGTTTACCCTCTCGGCGCAGACGCCGACCATCGAGCAATCCCTCAATCTGAAAACCGCCGGCTCGCCCCGAATCTCGCCTGACGGCCGCTACGTGGCCTACACGGTTTCAGAAACCAACTGGGAGGAGAACGCCTTCGAGACGCAGATCTGGATGGCGATGCCCTTGACAGGCGAGCGCTACCAGTTGACCCACGCCAAGAAATCCTCCAGCTCGCCGCGCTGGGCTCCCGATTCGAAACGCTTGGCGTTTCTCTCCGATCGCGACGGCAGCCAGCAGATTTACATGATTTCCCCAGCCGGCGGCGAAGCAACGGAGCTGGCGCACTTCGAAGGCGGCGTCACGTCCTTTGACTGGTCCCCGGATGGGCGCATGATCGCCTTCACCTCCAGCGGGCCTGAATCCAAAGCGAAGAAGGACCGCAAAGAAAAGTATGGCGAGTTCGAAATCGTCGAGCATGATTACAGCATGGTCCACCTGTGGACGATCAAGACCGACGAGGAAAAGCCTAAGCCCGACGCTCTTACGACGGGCACTCAATTCAGCGTCGGTGGGTTCAACTGGTCGCCCGATTCGAAGCGCATTGCCTTCAGCGCCACTCGCGATCCCGACTTGTCGAGCGGCGACACGGCCGACATCTACGTGGTCCGGCTGTCGGATAAATACGTGAAGAAGCTGGTCGATGCGCGGGCCGCCGACCGCAATCCTATCTGGTCCCCCGACGGCACCCAGCTCGCTTATGAATCTGGCCGCGAGTACATGTTTATGAACTCGCATATTGCCGTGGTCCCGGCCGATGGCGGCAAGCCGAAGATGATCGCCGAGAGTTTTGACGAAGATCCGCGCCTGCTTGAATGGGCGTCCTCGGGAATTTATTTCGACGCGTCGCAGAGGACCGCCGGCCACCTGTTCCGGCTGAACCCGGCTTCGGGCGCGGTTGACCGCATCAGCTCACCCAGTGATCTTCAAATGGGAGGAGCCAGCTTCACGGCGGACGCATCCCGCGTAGCTTTCACCTGCGCCGAGCCGAACAAGTATCCTGAAGTCTGCATTTCGCCGGTGTCAAACTTCTCGCCTAAGCCGCTGACCAGCATGAAGGATCAACTGAAGGGCTGGAAGCTAGCCACGCGAGAAGTGGTCGAATGGAATGCCAAAGACGGTACGCAGATTGAAGGCATCCTGACCAAGCCCGCCGACTTCGACCCGAACAAGAAATATCCGCTGCTGGTGGTGATCCACGGCGGGCCTACCGGGGTCGACCGCCCCTCGATTACCGGCGACCGATATTATCCGGTGGAAATGTTCGCCGCCAAAGGCGCGGTGATTCTGCGCCCCAACTACCGCGGCTCGGCCGGCTACGGCGAAAAATTCCGCTCGTTGAACGTTCGTAATTTAGGCATCGGCGATGCCGACGACGTGATCAGCGGGGTGGACGCGTTGATCGCCAAAGGCTATATCGACCGCGATCGCGTCGGGTCGCATGGGCTGGAGCCAGGGCGGCTATATTTCGGCGTTCCTGACTACGTATAGCGATCGTTTTAAGGCGGTCTCGGTGGGCGCAGGCATCTCCGACTGGATGACGTACTACGTCAACACGGATATTCATCCTTTCACGCGCCACTATTTGAAGGCGACTCCGTGGCAGGATCCTGAGATTTACAAGAAGACCTCGCCGATCACATATATTAACCAGGCCAAGACGCCGACGCTGATCCAACATGGCGAGCTGGATAAGCGCGTGCCCATTCCGAACGGCTATGAGTTGTATCAA
>CAVPKR010000068.1:0-33041 GCA_963705675.1 Terriglobia bacterium | reverse complement strand
CGATCGAAACGCGCCGTTCGTATTGAATGAAATCATCTGGCGCAGCGTCAAGGGCGCGGATTCTCCGACGCTGCCCCCGGTTCACCGTTTCCAGAGCGTGACTCCGGCGGCTGGGCCTGGCGAAAATTAGACGTCGCTAAATGCGAGCTCGGGTATTTTTTCACCCGAAACCCGGATGATATTCAGATTTCATCTTGAGCCGCTACACTCGACGCACCGCAATGAGAATTTTGATTTCTTGTTTAGCTTCCGCCGTTCTATTGTGTGCGCAATCCGGTCCGTCCGATTTCCTCAATCACAACCGGCCGGTTCTCGACGCACATAACTGCTACCCGTATGACGGCAAGTGGACCGATCGAATCGATCGCGCCCTCAAGACGGGCTTCCCCATTGGTATTGAACAGGACATCGCATGGGCTGTCGATCCCGTCACTGGTAAAGGCCGTCCCGTTGTGACGCACACGCCAAAGACAACCGGCTCTGAGCCCACGCTGCGCGACCACTTTTTCGAACATGTGCGGCCCATTATTGAAAAGGCGCTCGCAGATAACGATCGAGCACGCTGGCCGCTGATTGTTCTTCACTTTGACTTTAAATCGCTCGACCCCACGCTGCTGCGGGCCGTCTGGGATCTTCTGGGCGAATATCAGGACTGGATCACGACGGCGCCGCAGCTGGGCGATCCGAGTCAACTGGCTCCTTTCGATCCGAAGCCGTTATTGGTCCTTACGGAAGACGCGCCGGTTCAGGAACAGGTATTTTTCACCGAAATTCCGAAGAACGCGCGGCTGCGATTATTCGGGTCGGCACGGACGGCCAAGATCGAGGCGCAGAACCGGACGGAGCGCCAGCACCTGGCGGCGACCCTGCCTCCGGAGAAGCTCTTGACGGTAAAGCCCACGAACTTCCGCCGTTGGTGGAACAACTCCTGGGATGAGGTCGAAGAGGGCGGTCAGACGAAAGCGGGTGATTGGACGCCCGCAAGCGCGGCGCGCCTGAAGGCGCTGGTCGATTATGCGCATAGGCTGGGTTACTGGATTCGCTTCTACACGCTGGACGGTTTTTCGCCCGCGGAGGACCAGGGCTGGGGTGCGGGCTATAACTTCGGCTCGCGCGAGAAGGCGGAAGCGCGCTGGAAGGCGGCGCTCGACGCCGGAGTGAATTTAATTGCAACCGATCAATACGAAGACTTAGGAGCTTTTATGAAGGAGCACAACTATAGATGACGAAGATGACGAAGGAAATTCTTCTCGTTGCCGGTGGCGTTGCTTTTGACCAGCACGTTCGCCGTGGCTCAAACCGATTCCGGCGCGATCCGCATTCTGGTGCAGGACACCAGTTCCGCGCCGATTTCAGGCGCCACCGTCAATGTCACGAACGTAGCTGACCGGCGTCGTATTATCGCGCTCCAGCGAGTCCGATGGTTACGCCACGTTCTCCCCGATTACCCATGGGGCTACGTCGTTGACGTGGAAAAGGCAGGGTTTCAAAAGACGCACGTGACAGACCTGGCGCTGGACGTGGATGAACACAAGCTGGTGCGGGTGAGCCTTCCAGTTTCTTCGGTAACCACCAGCGTGGAGGTTTCAGCTTCCGCCAATATCGTGCAATCCGAACAAGGATCTCTAGGCCAGGTGATTCAGGGTGAAGCGGGCGTCGATCTGCCCCTGGCCGCCCGGCGATACGAGCAACTGGCTCTGCTTGTACCGGGCGCGACGCGAGTACGCTCGACGGCACCACGACCCGCGGCGTGGGCTGGTTCGTGGCGAACGGAAATTACCAGACGCAGAATAACTTCATGCTGGATGGCGTCGACAACAATGAAGGAACGAACAACGCGCAATCCCTCTCTTCGCAAGTGATTGCGCCGTCCCCGGACGCGATTGCGGAGTTTAAGCTGCAGACCAATAGCTTCTCGGCAGAGTTCGGCCGATCCGCAGGCGCTGTGGTCAACGTGGTACTGAAGTCGGGTGGGAACGACCTTCATGGTTCGGCCTGGTATTACAACCGCGATTCTCTGTTCGCGGCGAACGCCTGGGCCTCCAATCTAGTGGGCGCGCCGAAATCGAACCTCAGCTGGAATCAGTTTGGCGGCACGTTTGGCGGCCCGATTAAGAAGAACAAAATCTTCTATTTCCTCGATTATGAGGGCTTCCGGGAAAGTTATTCGACGCCCTTCATCGAGACCGTGCCGACTGCGGCCGAACACCAGGGTATTTTCTACCGCACCATCCACGCGGCCTGGCTCGACGACTCCGTTTGCAAACAATACAGTGCCGGTTTCCTCATCGACCCGGTTGGAGCGAAGATGCTGGCCCTCTATCCGGCCGCGAATACGCCCGGCACCGTTACGGCGAGCGGCCAGACCATCAACAACTATGCGACTCAGGCGCCGGGAACCGAGCACGATCAGAAGGGTGACGGCAAGGTCGATTACAACATCACCGAAAAGAACGTGATCTCCGTACGTTTCAGTTATCTGCGCCAGGACATTTTCAATAACGGGATCTTCCCGGGCATTGCCGATGGCGTGGGCAATCAGGGCGGGCAGTTCAATTCGAACAACAGCTTAGGCGCGACGTGGACGCATATCTTCAGCCCGGCAATCGTGAACGTGGCGCGCTTCGGATACACCTATACCAACGCCAACTTCACCAACGCGTCGGTCAACGCCGGGGGCGCGGCAGCTTACGGGTTCAGTTTTCCGTCACAAGCGATGTACCCGGGCAGCGGCGGCCTTCCACTGATCAATCCGAGCAACTATAACCAGTTGGGCACACGCGGCTTCCGGCCTCAGTTTCAGCAGCCGACGATGTATCAATACATCGACAGCCTTTCCTGGGTGCACGGTAAACACAACGTCCGGACGGGTTTCGAAACACGCCAGAAGAGCAACACCAATTTCAACGTCAGCCGTACAGTTCCGGAATACGATTTCAACGGCAACTTTACCGGCGAATCACTCGCCGACCTTCTGACCGGCAACGTCTACAATTTCGTTGCCGACACGCAGGAGATCGAAACCATTCTGCAGAAGGCTTACGCCGCCTACATCCAGGACGATTGGAAGGTGGCGCCCACGCTGACGCTCAACCTGGGCCTTCGCTGGGAATATGAAACGCCATTCTATGGCACCGCTCCCTACGAGAACATCAATTTCAATTTCCAGACCGGCCAACTGGTCCACGGCAATGGTCCAACGGATTATCTGGTCCAGCCGGACCACCTCGATTTCGGCCCCCGGGTTGGAGCGGCTTGGCAGATCATCCCCGAGAAGCTGGTTTTTCGCGGCGGGTACGGCCTGTTCTATTCGGGGGAAGACCCGTCCGGTTCGGATGTGGACCTGGCAGCCAATCCGCCGAATTTCATTCCGATCAACTTGACGGAAGTGGGCTCCGGTCCAGCGCCGATCCTGCTCTCGCAGCCGGTGCCGTCCACCATCTTCAACAACTACAACACGCAGATCATCTCGCTTACAGCGCGGCAGACGAACTATCATGCGGCTCGTATCCACCAGTTCAACGTCACCCTGCAATACTCGCTGCCGCTGAAGTCCACGCTTGAAGTGGCGTATGTGGGAAATCGCGGCTATGACTTGTTCGCCGAAAACGCTGGCAACCAGGTGCCGTTTGGCCTGGACGGCAGCGTGGCCGCAAACCGGCCTTATCCGCTGTGGTCTGGAATCACGGTGGGTTCGCAGGTCGCACGCAGCTGGTACAACGCGCTCCAGGTGAAATACGAGAAACACCTCACCGGTGGATGGTACTCGCTGGCAGCCTACACATTCGCCAGCGCGATTGACCAGGCGGGCGCATGGGGCGCGAACACAACGCCACAGATCGGCGCCGATTTTGCCGCTGAGAATGGCCCGCAAGCGCAGACTCCTCGGCAAAACTTCACATTCGCCAATACCTACGAATTGCCATTCGGACGCGGCCGCCGCTTCGGCTCGAACTTGAACCGGGCGACCGACTCTGTTCTGGGCGGCTGGCGCCTGGCGAACATCCTGACAATACATACTGGCTTGCCGCTCAATGTTACGCTGGCAAGTTCGGGTGTGAACCCGGCGAACAACCAAAACTACAAGTTTCTCAACCTGAACGGCGGTACCTTGCGTCCGAACCGCGTGGGCGATCCGCAAACGGGGATCAGCCCGGAGGTGAATCGTCTGGACTTCCTGAGCACGGCGGCATTCCAGGTCCAGACTGTGAATACGCCTGGCAATTCCAGCCGCGACGTGGCGTTGGGTCCTGGGGGCGCGACTCTCGACCTGAGCCTGGCGAAGCAAATTCGGATCACGGAGCGACAAGGCGCGGAATTACGCTTCGAGGCGTTCAATTCGCTGAATCACACGAATTTCGGTAATCCGGGCACGACGTTCGGGTCGTCGACGTTTGGCGTGATCTCTTCGGCTGGCTCGCCGCGGATCGTACAGATGGCGGTTCGCTTCCGGTTCTGACGGAGTGCGTGGTCCGGCACGGGGGACCATGGAGAACGGAACGCTAGTGCCGATCCCATTTGGAGTAAAATGGTCCCGCAACGGAGGAGCCAAATGACCGAGCTGGAGCGAGACCTTGGGCGGCGGTGGTTTGAAGAAGTTTGGAACCACGGCCGGCGGGATGCGGTCGTGGAGCTGCTCGCACCTGGGTGCGTGCTCCATGAGGGTGGTTCGGACGCCGTCGGACCGGAAGGCTTCTATCCATTCTTCGATCGCATGCGCACTGCGCTCTCGGAGGTTCACGTGAGCGTCGAAGATACGATCGCAGATGGCGACAAGCTCTGCATTCGCTGGTCGTGCGCCGCCAAGCACACTGGAGAGAGCTTGGGAATCGAGCCGGCCGGCGCTGCCGTTCACGTCACTGGAATTTTGATCATCCGGGTGGCGGATGGAAAGATCGCCGAAGGGTGGCAGAACTGGGACATGCTCGGCATGCTCGAACAGATCCGGGGCAACCAGAAGGCCGCTACTTACGTCACCGCCTAAGTCGCGACCGTCGTGTTGCCTCGGATGTGTGATCCGTCCTATTTTGCCGAGTTTTGTTTAAGGTAAGCGATAATCTCGCGCCGTTCGTCCGGGCTTTCAACATGAAAGGTCATGTCGTTGTCAGGCACGAGTTTTTCAGGATCGGCCAGCCATTTGTCCAGCGACTCATCCGTCCACTTGATGTGGGAGGTTTTTAGCCCGGCAGAATAGTCGAACGACGCGACCGAGGCTGCCGCACGTCCGTACACGCCGGCGAGCCGGGGGCCTTCTTTGTCCCGGTCCATGGCGTGGCACCCGCCGCAACGCTTCTCGAACAGCTCTTTGCCATGTTTTCCGGAGGTCTGTGCTTGGCTTGAAGTCGCGAGGATCGAGACGCCCACGATCGCGGCGAACGTCCCGAAACTCGCGCACGTCATGAATGACTTGAATTGACGCACGAGTTTTTGCGCTCCTTAGTTCGTCCCAGCCAGCGGTGAGTCGACCACCGCGAGGCTGTGGCCCTTCATGACGGACTGCACCTCGGTGATACCCAGGACGGATTTCAGCCTGGCGTCGTCCACCTTCATGGGGCCGGGTTTGTGGTCCGGACCGGGAGTGGCCTGAGGAAATGCCGTGGACATCGCCGTGTGGAACGTGACATTGCCTTCCACCTTTTGCATGACCTGGTGGATGTGTCCGTTCAGCACGGTGACAGAGCCGAACCGCTTCAGCGCGCTGAGAGCTTCGGCGCTGTCTTCCGTTCCCCAGCCCCAGTCGGGATACACCGACCACAGCGGAATGTGCGCAAACACGACGACTGGCCGGCTGGCCGGTTGCGCTTTCAGGTCCGCCTGAAGCCATTGGATCTGTTCGGGGCCCAGTTTACCCAGACCCTCCAGTGCCGCGACGTTCGACAGCCCGACGAAATGCACGTCCTTATGGTTGAAGCTGTACCAACCGCGGCCCTTGGTATTCTTGCCGAACCGCTCCAGGTACAACTTACCGTCGTCGACCGAAGTGTCGTGTTCGCCGGGCACGTAGAACACCTGTTTGGGTTTCGCGCCCTGCATGAGCTGGTCGAGCGCATCATACTCTTCCGCTTTAGAGGTGTGGCTGAGGTCCCCGGTGTGAATAATGAAGTCGGGTTCCTGGGGAAGCGCGTTGATCTTTTCGATGGTCGCTTTCAGCGTGCCGGCGACATCAGGGTTAGCCGGCTTCGCGAAACCGATGTGGCTGTCGCTGATCTGGACAAAGTGAAGTTCTCCCTTGGCCGTTTTCATATTCTGGCCAAAGGCCTGCGAAGTTACAACGCCGCTGCTCACGGCCCAGGCAACGCCGGTCCCCGCCCAGGCCATGCATTGCAAGAATCCGCGGCGGTCGATGCCGTCGTCATTGTGGTCTTTAATAATTAGCTTCGACAAATTTCACCTCAGTGGATTAGGATGAGCTGCTCTCAAAAAGTCAGACCCGGTTCACGGGCAGTTTATTCCGGGACCTTCAAAATACTTTCAGGAATATTCGCCGGGCCGGGCAGGTCGGCTTCAGTACAAGGTGGCAATTGTCGCGAGTTGCCTCTTGAAAGTGGCGGTGACCTTCTCCGTGCGCCGCCACGTCCAACCAAAAATCCCGTCGATCTAGAATTTGAAATCGATGTGGCTGCATTCGCGCGTCTTCCATTGGTAATAAAGTGCGGGTGGGAAAAAATGCGGGCGCAACATCGCTGCCGCGCCCGCCGGAGGGAAGAAGTCATCACGGGCTTTAGACCCGCGGGACGAGGTTTCTCAATGTCCACGCAAGGCTCGCGCCAGGTCGAGGAGTTCCACCTTGTTCAGATCGGATACCACCCAGTACGTCGTCTCGGCGCCGTTCCAGTGGAGGATCTGATAACCCTGCGCGTTCTCTTCTCTGATGGCGTCGTCGGCTGAGCCGTGATTCGGCCACAGGAACACATTGATGTTGTGCAAGCGGCGTTGATAGACGAGCACGGCGACCGGCCTCCCATCGGCGTAATCGAGCCTCCCGCCGACCAGAGTCCAGCCCAGCGCCGACAAGTCCGGCACGGGCGGCGAGAAATCCAGCTTGCCTTGAAACCACGGCTTCACGGTGTGCCGGTCCGATGAAGGCACGTCGATCAGATGACCGGGCTGAAGCGAGCGAATGTGACCCGCGAGCACCGCGCTGGCGATGAGCTGCTCATGCGACGATCCCAGGCGATTCACCGCTAGCAAGGCTCCGATGACCGCCATCACAATGAGAGCGGCGGCGGCCGGGACCCATCGGAATGTCCATGAGCCGTCGAACCACGAAGGGCGCTGCGACCGGGCTTCCTCTTTCGCGGCCTTGCGCACTGCCGTTTCAAGGCGCTTGGCGAACTCGGCCGAAGGATGGGCGCGCAGATCCGGGTCTCGCAGAGCCACACGCAAGACGAGCTGCTGGTCCTGAGCCCGCCGGCAATCGCCGCATTCAGCCAAATGCTTCTGGACGCGGAGGCTCCCGGCGACGTCTAATTCATCGTCCAGATAGGCGGGCAGATAGATTCGGGAATCATCGCAGTTCATCATAAGCCGGCTCCTTCTTCGGGCTTGCAGCATTCGCGCTCGACAGGATGCGCTTTAAACATTCGCGCCCTCGCGACAAGCGTGACATCACCGTGCCCAGCGGAATCCCGATGGTCGTGGCGATTTCCCGGTAAGAGAGACCTTCCATTTCCCTCAGAACCACCGCTTCACGAAATTCCAGAGGCAGTTGCTCCAGGGCTTGCCGGACTTGTTCACGATCGTAATCCATCAGCAGCATCTCCTCGGGGCCGGGCGAGGGCTCGCTCGGACTCTCGATGGTGTCTTCGAACACAACCGTCGCCCTCGCGATCCGATTGCGCCGGAGCCAAGTCATTGACGTGTTACGCACAATGGTCAGCAGCCACGGTTTGGCGTCCTCTCCGCGCAGGCTCTCAAAGGCCAGGAACGCCCGCAGAAACGCCTCTTGAACAACATCTTCGGCATCCTCATGACGCCGCGTCAACCATTTCGCCAGGTTGTACGCCGATTTGAGGTGAGGCGAGATCTGCTCTTCGAAACGGCATAATTTCTCCTGTGACGTCAATTGAGGGCTACCTATTGTTCCAGACTTGGATCGCCCTGGTTTTATTCCCGAGTTTCAGGAACCGGCAGGGATTTGTCACGTTAGAAGCCGGTTCCCACCGAAGTCGAGGGCATCGATTTCAAGCGGCGCCGCTCCGCGTGGGCCCAGCGATAGAGGTTATCGCGCTCCACAGGGGAGAGCTTCGCGTTGCTATGAATCATCGTGTATCGGGCCGGCGGCATCTCGCCGCTCCGTACGATGGTTGCGATGCGGGCGAGGAGATCCTGCTGCTCCTCTACCGTATATTCGCTCCAGCGGGAGAGATTCATACGGCTACGGGCGTGGCTGACATCACCCTCCACCAGCCAAGACATGGGAGCGATATGGCTGTACCAGGGCCACTCGGTTTTTTCGGAATGGCAGTTCTGACACGACCTTTGTACAACCTCTAAGACGCCGGGATCGACGCCGGCGCTGGCCAACAGAGGGTTATCCGATTTCGCGGCCGTGACTGGGCCATTCGGATGGACGAACGCTGAGGCGAGAATCACGACACCTACTGCGCCGAGCGCAAATGCACGAATCATGTTTTTCAAGTTGTCTCCGTTCACATAGATGGATACTTCGGCCGCTTCGCGATTATTCCCAGGTAACGCCTGAGACGACGACGGGCTGCGGCGCGCATGAGACTGTACCGTCTCCTGCGCGCCGCAGCCCGTAATCTTACCGCTGAGTGATCGAAAACCTACCAGTGGAATTTGGCAGTGAGCTGGAGCACGCGCGGATTGCTGCTGAAGGTGTTGGTGGGATTGTTGAACAACGGATTGCTCACCGTTACGTAGGCCTGGACGTTGCCCAGGAAGTTGTTGGCGGTGGCGGCATTGTTGATCGATCCGCCTGGGATGAACTGGGCGTGATTGAACAGATTGAATGCCTGACCGGCGAGTTCAATCTTGAAGCGTTCGCGCACGGCGAAGTGTTTGATCAGCGAAAAATCGATATTGTCGATGGGCCGGCCGGTTCCGTGTTGCGGCCGGCATTCGCGAATGCGCCCATGCCCGCTTGAATATAGCGCGCGTTCGGGTTCTTCGCTAGATAAGCCACGATGTTCGGGTTTCCGTTCGGCAGGGTCGCGCCGGTGGAGCTCAATCCGACCACCGTGCTGGCGGTACCGGACACGCCCGCGGGATTGACGATGGTCCGATCCGGAGCGCTGTCGCCATTCAGATTGGAATCGACGCCGCTCTGCGGAGTGAACAGCTCACCCGACTCAAAAGTGTAAATCGGAGCAACCTGCCAGTTGCCCGCCAGATTTTTCAACATCCAATTATTGCTGTTCTTGAACCATGGAGCGTCGTACAGCAAATTTAGAGTGAAGCGCTGGCGGTGATCCAAAGCCGACGAGGCCTTTTCGGTGCTTAGGTCGAAGAAATCCTCGGCACGGCGGGGCGTAAGAAATGTGCTGGCGACCTCGGCGGTGCTGTTATCGATAAGGTGGCTCCAGGTGTACGCCGCCTGATACTGCAGGCCCCTGGCGAGCCGCTTTTTGAGGTTTACCGTCAAGGCGTTGTAATCGGAATAGCCCTGGGGAGTAAATGAGGTGATGGGCGCCGTGAAACCCGCGTTGGCGAACGCCGGAACCTGGTCGCCAATCGACTGAAGTTGTCCCAGAGTGAGAGGCAGGGTTGCCAGCGTCGCAGCGGACGGCGCTGAGAGGAACGTCGGAAGATTCTGGGTAGCAGTGACGGGTGACTGCCGGTTCAGCTGCTCCTGAGTGATCAGGTGCACGCCCTTGGTCCCGATGTACCCGACATCGAGTGTGTAGTCCTTCGCAAACGCGTGTTCGACGCTGAAATTGTAGTTGATCGAATACGGCAGCTTCTGATCCGGGATGAAGGTCGAGGTAGCCGCGCGCAACTGAGCCGGAGCTGTACCTGCCAACCCCAAGGCCGGGCTGATGCCGCCGTTCGCCAAGAACCCGGGATTGTTGTTCGCATGCGTCAGATCCGCCGTGTTGCTAAACTGCGGCGGGACAGACAGGACTCCGATATTGTCGAAGAATACGTCGTAGGCCATGCTGAAACCGGCTCGAATCACGGTGTGGCCGTCCTTCGCAGGCGTGTAAGCAACGCCAACACGCGGGGCGATGCCGAACGGATCAGCGCTGGGGCTCTTGAAATTCAGCAACCCTGGCACACTAGCCGCGGCGTTGAGGCTTTGCGCTTTTTCGCCCTCAGGAACGGTAGTGAACTCATAGCGTACCCCAAGATTTAAGGTGAGATTCGGACGAATGCGCCACGTGTCCTGCGCGTAGCTATAGGTCGCAAGCTGGTTTCCATAGTACGTACGGCCCCCGATGTTGCGTTGGGCGAGAAAATCCGGAGTGATGTCCTGCAGGAACGACGCCACGTTGTGTATTCGTAATCGCCACGCGAGCGCTGCGTGAAAAATTGCGGCGAGATGTAGTCCCGGAACTCAGTACCAAACTTAAACGTGTGATTTCCGTGGACCCAGCTGATGTTCTCGTTGGCGGAATATACGTTGTTCACGGTCGATTGGGGGAAGTTCGGATTGGGCCCCACCTGCAGATTCAAATTCACGAACACGAGGTTTGGAAACTGGTCGAGGCCGGGAAAGGTCTGGTTGCCAACGGGATCGCTTTGGTATGAACCGCTCATAACCCAACCGGAACTCGTTGGTCAGCGTCGGGCTGAAGGTGTGGTATTCCGCTACGGTCAATGTATCGGAACGCGTCGGTACGGTCGTGTAAAAGGCGGGAAGATCCGCGCCGGTATTGATGGAATCGCTACGATTGTAAATGAATCTTGCCCGCAGCTGATCCTTCGCCGAAATATTGTAATCGACGCTCTGGACGCCAAAATAGGAGTTTGTAAAGTTCGGCGCCGCCAATGGAATGATTCCTGTAGGCACGCTCACTCCGCCCACGGAGATAGCCGGGCCTCCGGGAGTAGCCGCCGGAGCTACCGCATATTGGCGCAGAATGCCGAGGTTGGTTTGGCTGACGCCGGGAGCACCGGCCAGTGCCGCGTAACCGGCCGATGTGGGAGCATAGACAGGCGCGCCGGCATTGGCCGACTGACCGATGGGATTATACTCAAAGCTCGAAAAGAAGAACAGCTTGTTCTTCATGATCGGACCGCCGAAATTACCGCCGAGATGACTGCGATCGAATCGGGGGTTCGTGAAGATTCCTTGCGTCTTGAAGGTCTGGTCTTCAGCATTCAGATCGCGATTTTCAACGTACTCGTACAACTCGCCGTGGAATTGGTTGGTGCCGCTTTTCACGATGGTGTTGAACTGGCCGCCGGAGGAGTGGCCATACTCGGCCTGAAACTGGTTCTGAAGCAGAGTGAACTCGGCGACGGATTCACTGGGGATCGCCGTGTTCGGTCCGGTGACGCTCTTTTTGTTATTGTCGACGCCTTCGACCGTGAAATTGTTGTTTCGGGGACGTTGCCCGCCGATCGCAGGGCCCGCGCCCACGCCGATGCCGCCGGCGCTCGCCACGCCTGCCTGCAACAGGGACATGTTGATCACGCCAACGCCGATCGTGTTGGTCGGCAGGTCGGCGATCTGTTTCGCGCCGTAGGTGGTCTGGATCTGCGCCGTAGTAGTGTCCATTACGGCAGCCGTTGCGCTGACTTCAACCGTCGTCGAGATGGATCCGACAGAAATCGCGATGTTCACGGTCGCCGTTTGGTTGAGCTGTACGGGCACATCTTTCACAACGGAAGTGGTGAAGCCTGCGGCCGCTGCCGAGACATTGTAGTTGCCGGGAAGCAGGTTGGTCAGGCGGTAGGCGCCAGCGGCGTTGGTGGATGCCGCCGCTCGCACGCCGGTGGCCGCGTTGACGGCCGTGACCGTCGCATTCGGAACTACCGCGCCAGTGGCGTCGGCGACCGTTCCGACCAGGTCGCCGCTGATCGCCTGCGCGTACAGCGCCGGCGAAAATAGTGATGCTCCCGAGCCCAATAAAAGTAGCACGGGTAAGGAATAGAGAAACGAACGCAGTTTGTACATAGGTGATGTTGTAGTTGCCCCTTCGATCTTGTGACCGGCTGCGCGCGAGTATTATTCCCGTCTCTTCGAAGATGAGGCCGATCTTATCAGCGGGACTCGTGCTTCGGATTGAACCAGTCCGACTTTTCGAGCTCGCGCATTGTTTTTCGAATCGCCTTAACTTTCTTCACGTCGATCACGCGCTGCGAGTTGTAGGTTTCGGCGAAATCGGCGAGCGCTCCGGCCAGCCCGTTGAATCGCCGGATAAACTCAGCCTCTTCATTGAGCGGACTCCACGGAGGCAACTTCGCGGCGGGCGCGATGTTCTGGCTGCACCAGCGGCAGTTGGCAGCCGGCGGACCACCGTGCGGAGGCGCTCCATCGGCGGCTTGAAACAGGAGTGAGAGGAGAGCTGTCGCTAGCATGTGTTTTGACTCGTCATCACTAGATACGGTTCGACCAGCCGCGATATTCCCGGCGTGACTTCAACGGCCCTGCTTCGCGAACGGCGGGAATATTTCTTGGCGTCGAATCGTATGCTTTCGTGGAGCCAACTCAAAAATGCCAACCGTTACGCTGACTCAGTCGATTGAGAACCTGACGCGAACGCTGGATTCGACGCTTGCAAACATCGATGTGGCCGAGATGGCCGTCCTGGCAATAGCCACGCGGACAGGTTTTGCCGCTGCCGATCTGGCTCGGATCAGCCTCGCGGTCCGCGAGATTACCACCAACGCGATCGTGCATGGGAACCGGTACGATCAGGGCAAGAGAATCTTCCTGACCGCTTCACGGTGGTTCGATCGGCTAGAGGTTACGATCGCCGATCAGGGCTGCGGGTTCGATCCAAGTTCTGTTGCCGACTGCCGGTCCGCCGAGGCTTTGCTTCGCCCGTCCGGCCGGGGACTTCACCTGACGCGCGCATTCATGGATGAGATGCATGTGGGGCGCGGAGATTTGTGCGGCATGGCGGTCATACTGGTCAAGTATGTGAACCGGTTCCGGTAACGGATCTGTCCTATTAATGATTTAACCGGTCAGGCCGGTCCGATGCAGCAGGTCCTGAAACCGAGGATCGGAGCGAAGAGAGTCAAAACAGGGCCGCATAAGTACCTGCGGGTTAAAGCGCTCCGCATAGGCCTTTTCCAGCCAAGCCATCGCCTGATACTTATCGCCCAGGCCTACGAAGATCAGCGCGATCACGGCGGCATTTGAAGATTGGTCCTTCGATCGATTCTGAAGGTCGTTCAGGATCGTGATCGCTTTCTCTCGTTTGCCTGAAATGGCGTAGGTGTACGCCAGAGTGGCCGTGAATGCGGTACTGCCCGGAGACAAGTCGATCGCTCTCTGCAGCTCCGCGACGGCCTCGCCGTACATGTGCTTCTGCACATACACCTCTCCCAGTACGAAGTGGGTGAGGGCGAAGAAAGGATCCAGCGCCATCGTCTTTTGGCTTTGTTTTATCGCTTCATCAGAACGATGCGCGATCATGAGCTCCTCCGCCAGATCGGTGCCGATGATCAGGGAGAGCGGATCCAGGCTTTCCGCCCGCTCCAGCTCGGCGACAGCATCGCGGTGCCGCCCTAACGCGGCCAAATGCCAGCCGTACCAGTGGTGACCGGTCGCATAGCCGGGGCTCAGTTGGATTCCCCGCTTGAATGTTTTCCCCGCCGATTCCCAATTCCAATCGAAGCCATCCAAGCACCACGCCGGCGCTGGCGACTGGCACGACCGTGGTTTCCTGAACGGCCATGAATTGCGAAGGTAAGATTCGTCCCATGGTGCTCGAAGGCTTAGAACAACGGCGCTCGATCGAGAGGTTCGATGCGTCTCCGATTCGGATCGATTTCAATGAGGAGTGGGCGGCCGAGTACTGGCAGAAGCGGATCTCCAGGATTGGCTGGCTTTCCACTTCGATGGTTCATGACCTTCGGAGTCCCTTGGGAGCTGTTTTTGCGGGCGCGGAAATGTTAATGCAGCTGGATCATGCCCCAGCCCAGGTCAAACGCCTGGCGGCGAATATTTACCGCGCAGCCGGCCGCATGCGCGAATTGCTGGCAGACCTGGCCCACGCCAGCCGCGCGAACAAATCGACATTTGAGCTCTGGGATATCCGCGAGGTGATCCGTACGGCATCGGAGGCGGCACTGCCAATAGGGGAAGAGCAGACGATTCAAATCCTGAACGACGTTCCCAGCGGCATAAACATTCCTCTGGAGCGCTCTCGCATCGAGTGCGTATTCTTTAACCTGATTACCAACGCTCTCGAAGCGATGCCGCACGGCGGGCTGATCCGGATCGGCGCGAAGAGCGCGGACGATGATGTGTTAATCGACGTCGAAGACACAGGGCCTGGAATTCCGGCTGCGATCCGCGGCCGGTTGTTCGAGCCGTTCGTCACCCTGGGCAAGAGCCACGGCCTGGGGCTGGGGCTGGCGCTGTCCCGCCAGACTTTGCTCGATCACGGCGGCGACCTGTGGCTTGAACCGGCGGCCGGGGCGCGCTTTGTGATGCGCCTTCGCTTGAAACAATCTTAGGCGTCCAGCTTCACAGGTCCCTCCGCGTGCCCGACGCACGTCAGCACAAAACGCTGCGCTTTCGAGTGGAGATCGAGTCAGGACCATCGCCAGCGTCAGGTGAATGATGGCGCCCGGCGAGGCGCTGCTGCCGGTGTCGCCTAGCCTGGCGACCATGAAGTGTCCCATCACTTAGAACAGCCCGATGAACAGGTAGCCGCCGACCCGGTGCAGAGCGATGAGCCGGCTGCTCGCGTTTCGGTTCCCGATTTGGGCGGACGTTTCCAGGATCAGCCAGACATTGATGGCGCCGACGAGCACGAAGATGATGCCAAGCCAGACGCTGATTGAGGTATTGATCATTGATGGAACGGGGATGGAACGGGCGGCGCGAGATTCGAGACTCCAGGTTCCTGGATCAGGCTGCGTCGATCAGGAGCCACCCGGCATCGTCAGTGATTTCGCCCTGGTTGCGGTCGGCGATTTCCTGGCATTGGATGCAGAAAGCCGCCCAGGGCAACGCCGTCAGCCGCTTCGCGCTGATGTCCTCTTCGCAGTGCAGGCACACTCCGAAGCTGCCGTCGTCGATGCGCCGCAGCGCCGCGCGGACATTCCTCAACAGGGCGAAATCGCGGTCCAGACCCCGAATGGCGAGTTCCCGTTCGGTAGCGTGCTGCACCGCGTCGAGAGCGTCCGGACTCGCTTCGATGGCGATGCCGTCGCGATTGCGCACCATCCGCGCCAGCTCCGCCTGTTTGGCCTCCAGTACGTTTCTGTTCGTGTTCAATTCAGTTTTTGTCATTTCTGTCCTCTCCTGTCTCTTTCGTCGATCTTTCGTTTCTACTGCCTGAGCCTGCGGCGGATGTCCGCAGGCGGTCTCGCTCGGCTTGAGTCCACTCAATGACCTGAACGGAGTCTTCGGGCGACAATCTTGCCTCGCCGTGGAACATCAGATATTTGTGGAGCGGCATTTCCCGGTTTTCTACGACGGTCGCGATGGCTGTGAGAAGCGACCGCTGTTCGACCACGTCGAGAGTATTCCAGCGCGACAGGTTGAGATGCTCGCGGGCTCGCTTCACGTCGTTCTCGACGAGCCATGAAAAAGGAGCCACTTGGCTGTACCAGGGCCAGCGGGTATTCTGCGAGTGGCAGTTGCCGCAGGCCTGAGCGAGTACGTTTCTGACGGACTCCGGACTGTCCGCGCCCATCATGAGCGGCGCGCCGGGATCCGAGGCTTCATGCGGCAAGGGGTGAACCAGAACGGAAACCAGAAGCCACACCATCAGCAGAGCGGCGATGGCCAAGCCTGTACCCGCACCCGCGCCACGCTTCAAGCGGGCCGGTCCGGCGGCGTTATCGATCAGGCCTGTCTTGCTCACGCCCTACTAGACGGGTTATCCGTCAAATGTATTCCCGGTTTTTTGGTCTTATGCCCCGCCGTCAGGGATGGAAGTGAAACGAACAGGTGAGGGAGCCGGAGAGAACGAATGGGTGGGACGGTTTGCGGGGAGAGATTCACGACGAACCGCCGGTCTGGAGGTTCAGACCGGCGGGGACTTACACCAGGCTAGAGATTACGAACGGCTGCGTCCGCTGCATCGGCCATCTCGCCGAGCAGTGCCGTGAAGGTCTGAGATTGGCCGACGAACAGACCATCGTCGATCAAAGCGGTGACGAAATTCGCCGCATTGATCTGGTTCTGGGCCGTTGGACGGATCACGGAACAAAGCGGCAGGTTCGGGCTGATGAACCCGCACGGAACCGGGAAGATGAGGTTGGTCTGAAGGAGCGGATTCCCGGTCGCGTTGAAATCCGGGAAGACCAGGCCGGTGGTCGGGTCGGTTACCGGCGCCACGGGGCCCTGCACGCCGTTCCCCGCTAAGTCCACCCATTCGAGGAAGTGTGCGGTTTCATCTGCGCCGATGCTGAACAGGATTCGCAGGACTTCCGGTTCCGAGACGTGCTCGGCCAGCGTCGCATAGAGGCTTAAGCCGCCCTGCTCGATAAAGCCGAAATGAAAGGCGGCGGTGTTGGCGAGCGCCTGAACGTGGTCCGGCGGCGCGAAGTCTGCGTCGGTTTGAGGGATGGCCGAGAAGGGTCCGGCGGCGAGCACCGGAATCGCTTGCGGGAAGGCCGCGCCGAAGTCCGGGCTGGTCGAGCTGCGATAGCGGGTGTACCAGCTGGTATCGACGGCGAGGTGGGTGAGGCTGGTGAGACGTCCGATCTGCTGCGCTCCCGTGGCCCGGCTGCCGGTCAGAGTGCGGAACTGATCGAAGTTCACCGCGTCTTCGCCTCGCAGGGTCAGGTAGGCGTTGAGGAATTGCGCGTGACTCTGTTCGTCGAGGTTATTGCTGGTGATGTACTGCGAACCATCCGAGTCGAGCGCCTGTAACGCGAGCTGGTAGGCATTCTGCGCGCCGACGGTTACGCCGCCGAGCTCCGCGTACTGCTGCCAGAGGTCCGCTTCAATGAGTTCCGCGGCGGCGAGGAATTTCAGGATGGCGGCGTCTCCTTTAGTCAGGCGGCCGCGTTTCTGCGCCAGAAGACTCGGAACGCTCAGGGCGGCGGCGCCGGCGGCCGCGGCACCTGCGGTCAGAGCGCCTTTGAGGAAAGAACGGCGATTATTGTTTTTCGGTGATGGGTTGTTTTGATTATTCATGGAATTATCGGGAAATCAGTAAAAGGTTTGAGAGTCGAGGCCGGCCGGTCGAGCCTACTCCGCTTTGAGCGGAATACCGGTGGATTCCATGCGGCTCGCGATGGTTCGTTCCGCGGAACCCTTTGGAAGCACGCTACCCGTCGACGTGAGTGGACTCCATACGGCTTTCAGGAAGTAATTGTTGCCGTATCGATTGAACTCCAGCACTCCGGTTGGACTGGCGCCGGCACGGGAGGCAGGCTGGGTCAGCAGGGTGATGGCCCGGCCGCTGATGCCCGGCTGCCTTACGGTCAGCACGCCGTCATTTTGATGGACGATATAGCTTCCCGCGGGCATCCTGGCCGGGCCGATCTGGAAAGTGAACGGGATGTTCGCGACGAGGTCCCCAGGCGTCTCAGCATTCAAATGGGAGGATAGCCCCAGGATGGACAGCCCCATCGCGAGGGCCAGTCCTCGCAGCGAGCGTCTTTTAGCGGCGAACGGGAATAGTACCGGCTTCATGATTTCAATCTCCTTGGAATTTATGGGACACATTCATATGAGCGACGCGGCGTGGTTTTCAGGCCGGCCGTCGCATCTGGTGTCACTTATGGATACGCTTCTCGCGCGGCGGATATTCCCAATACTTCATTGCCGTTCATCGCTTAAACGTGTATCCAAATACGATGGCGGGCTCATCACGATTGGTAAAACGGTCCAGCCTGTTCGCGCCGAACGAATTCAAGGCCGTTGATCTGTAGAAGATCTTCCGATGCTCGGCTCGAGCGAAACCTCGATCCTCGAGGTTGAACTTGCTGACGCCGTATGGATCCCACCGCTGGGTTGTCACATTAATCCGTGATACGAAATTGGGATCAGGTACCAGAGCGTCAGCCAGCACGACGGGCGACCAACGCTTTGCCGGAAACATTTCATAGGAATTGCTCCGGGCAATACAGCATTGATCGAAGAACAAAGGATAGCCGCCGGGAAGACTGTAATTTCGAACCAATAGCGCCGAGGTCCCGATGCTGACGTCAACCTGAGACATCGGATTCTTTTGTCCGAACGCGGGCAGTGATACGAGCCCGCAAATGGTCACGACGATTGCATTTTTCAACAACATTGCCGAACTCCTTTTCTAAGATCTCGATTCGTTAGCGGGGCGGACTTTCGATGGAATCAATCGATTCGGTCAAAGCAAACGCCGCGTTCACTAGCGGAACGAAACACTCTGGTTCGAGCGGATTTCGCGCTAGATCGTAGCCGCCGCAATTCAGAACCTCGGACCGCAGAAACGCGCTCAGATCATCCGCGATGACGATCGGAAGCATTGGCTCGTCAGAGGCGAGCAGAGTGCGGAGTCCATGACGCCATTCGATGCCGGGCAACTGGCGATCATAAATGAGCACGCAGATCCGATCCAAGGTTTGAAGGCGAATCGCATCTTCGAGTGTTGCGGCGAACAGAATCCGCCAACCCTGTTCCAGCGCGAAAGTCCGCAGACTGGTTTTGCAGCGCGTATCCCTGGTCACCGCCATCAGCGTTCTCTTAGCGCGTGCCCAATGCTCCCACCGGCGCGAGAGCGCCCCGGTTTGTTCCCTGAGTTCGTTCACAAAGCTCCGCCACGAAGTCGCCATCATGCAGGTCCTCTATTTGTCTCTTCCCGATAGTGGGGACTTCCTGTGTCGTGAACATATTCCCCCCTGGTGTGGCGCAAGTGCGTGAAGGCGGCAACGTATTCAGGAATGTTTGTTGCAGAGGCGCCGGATGGTGCGAAAGGAAACCCGGATCAGTGGAGCCCTCGGAATAACCGCGCTCTTAACCGAGTACAGACCGGTAGAGAGAAACAACAACTGTATCAAAGGAGCAAGATTGTGAAACACTATTTTCGTACCATCGCCGCGCTGGCTGTAAGTTTGGCGGGCGGCGAGCTCGTTCCCGCTCTGATGGCCGATCCATGGGACCGGAAGACCAACATTAAGATCGATCAGGCCATCGACGTCCAGGGAACCAGACTGCCGCCTGGCTCGTACGTGGTAAAGCTTCTCGGGTGGTCTGTGGATCGCCGGATCGTCCAGATCTTCAACGCCGGCGACAACCACCTTATCGTGACCACACTGGCGATTCCAGCCTATCGGCTGGAAGCTGGCGAGAGCCATTTCGAGTTCTACAAAGCAGATCAAGGACAGCCACCGGCGCTGCGCCTGTGGTTCTATCCCGGCGACAACTTCGGCCTCGAATTCACACCAAGTCGAGGAGATACGCCGGCCCAGCCCGGGCGGCGTCACACCGGAGTTTCAACCTCCACGGCGGGAGGCGATTAGCGAATCGATCTTCCTTCTATGACGGTCTTTCGCAAGACTGTTCGCGCCCGCTGCTACGCCGAGGCTCCAGCGGGCGCCACTACCCATGACTCCAGCCTATTTAGGAAACAGCAGCGGCAGAGCATCCTCCGACGTGAACATGCAGCGGGCATTGTGTCCGCACTCCGGCACGACTTTGACGACATGATGGGCGCCCAGTTTTTCATTCACGAATTTCCCGAAAGCTTCTCCGCGCGCGAGCCGGGTGGGCCCCTGAGCCATCGCCGAACACGAGCCATCGAACCCGCCGAGCGGAAGGACATCGAGTTCGCCGAGTAAGTAAGTGGTCGGCCTGGAACTCAGTTGTCTTTTCAATTGATCGTCCGTCTGCTTGGCCGCATATCCGGTGCGATCCTTCATACCGTAAGGCCATTGGTCGTATGTCGTGCAATCCCTGGCGCCGCCGAAATTGCGGAAAGCGGGAGCATTGGCGGCGATTTCGGGAATGTAGCCCGGCGGGTGCGCCTGGACCGAGTAAGCCGCGTCGGTGGGGCGCGTGCTGTCCGGCCAGGCGTAGCTTGACGGATTGGCGACGACGTAAGTGATCGGAACACCGAGCTTGTCGTGGACCTGATTCGACATCTCATAACGGTTGAGCACTTGCCCGCCAGCCGAATGACCGGTAACCACAATCAGCTTGAGGTTCGGAAAGGTCTCTTTGCGAGCCACTTTGCGGAGAATTTCGTCAAGGAAATCGAACGAAGTCACATCCGGGTTGCTGATCGCGGGTCCGCCGGACCGCCAGGTGTTGCAGTTCCAACTGATCTCATTCGGGCCGAGCGGGTCGTGGCAGTTGGCGGCCCCTGAAGCCATGCGCGGTGCGATTACCACTGTGTTGTCCAAGGCGCCAGCCAGGAATGCCGCCGCGAGGGCGTTGCGAAAATAGTTATCGGCGTCGCGGCCCGCGCCATGCACCACCACCAGCGCACGTGTGATGGCTTCGTTACGCGTTTCGAGCGAGTAAGTACGATAGATCAGAGATCGAGCCGGTGCTGTGCCGAGAGAAACCCATTCGGTGCAAGACGGATTCGCAGTGATGCACGGAGCGGCGGAGGCCAGGGAGATCGAAACAAGTGTGAGAGTGATCAGGCGCATTCGTTTAGTATCGCTGGAGTCAAATCAAATCGCCAGTCCCCTTTGGCTTTGTCTTTTAATCCGACGTTTTCCAACATAAATAGCAGGCCGGCGGATTTTGATATAGTCGAAACCATGAAAATCGTCTATGCAGCTTTTTGCTTGTGTGGTTTAGCTGCTTTCGCACAGGAACAGGCAATCACCCTGCGGGCGGGTACACTTTTGGACGGAAAAGGCGGCGTGCTGCATAACGTCGCGATTGTGGTCCAGAACGGAAAGATTCAGAAAATCGATTCCGCCGCGACATCGGGTTACGATCTGCGAAATGCGACGGTCCTGCCGGGATTAATCGACACGCACGTGCATATCGCCTGGCACTTTGGCCCGGACGGCCGATATCAGCCGCGCGACGACTCACAGGTTACCGCGCTGGGATATACACTCGAGAATTCCTATGTGACGCTGATGGCGGGATTCACCACGGTGCAAAGCGTGGGCAGCCCGATTGATGGCGATGCGCGGAATGCCATTAATCGGGGAGTGCTGCCGGGACCCCGAATCCTGACCGCCCTCCGGCCGCTGAGCGATGCGAGGCTGACGCCCGACCAGATTCACGAGTACGTCCGCAAAGTAGCCGCGGATGGCGCTGATTTAATCAAGATCTTCGCTTCGAAGAGTATGCGCGACGGCGGCGGGCGGACCCTGAGCAAGGAACAGATCGTTGCCGCCTGCGGGGAAGCCAAAGCACGGGGCTTGCGGACGCTGGTCCACGTGTACGACGCGGAAACCATCCGCGATGTTTCCGAGGCGGGGTGTACGACGGTCGAGCACGGGACCCTGATCAACGAGGAAGTCCTGCGGCTGCTGGCGGCGCGCGGCACTTATTTCGATCCCACCGTTGGCCTGGTAACGCAGAATTATCTTCTCAATCGCGCGCATTACCTGGGAATCGGCAATTACACGGAAGAAGGGTTTGCCTCCATGGAGTCGAATATCTCGGCCGGCCTGGTGATGTTCAAGCGGGCGCTGGCGACCAAGAACCTGAAGATCGTATACGGAACGGACGCGGTGGCGGGCGCGCACGGCCGAAACATTGAGGGCCTGGTCTATCGAGTGGAAAAGGGCGGGCAAGACACCAAATCGGCCATCGTTTCGGCCACGTCATTGGCGGCGGAGTCGCTGAACCTGGGTGACAAGATCGGTACGATCGCGCCCGGTATGGAAGCCGACCTTATCGCGGTCGATGGCGATCCACTGAAAGATATTACGGCGCTTCGCCGCGTTGTGTTCGTTATGAAAGGCGGAAGGGTCTACAAAGGATCACCGGCTCTTGTCAAATCCCGTTAGATTTTCGTATATACTCGCTCCCAAGAATTTCGCGTCCCAAGGAGGCCGATTGTGAGGGATCTACGTACTCGCTTAAGATTCGTTCTCGCTGTACTCGGGTTCGCGGCAGCCGGATTCGCCCCGAATCCCTGCTACGCTCAAACCGCGGCGAGCGGCGCTGTTCTGGGTTCCGTGACGGACCCGTCGGGGGCGCTCATCTCATCGGCGCAAATCGAGCTGACCAACAAAGAGACTGGCACTAAAGCCACGGCGGTGACCAACGTACTCGATTACGGCCAAAGCCAACGGTTTCCGTACCACCTTGGTCAACGACGTCAACATTCAGGTGAATACCAGCTCCACGGTGAACTTCAAGCTCGAAGTCGGCGAGGTCAGTTCGACGGTGGAGGTGAGCGGTTCGTCGGCCCAGGTTGACCTGCAACGCTCGGATTCGACCGTCGGAGATGTAATTGGTACGGAACCCTTGCTACGCCTTCCTACGCGCTTGCGCCAGGCCCAGGAATTGTTGCTTCTTCAGCCGGGAACTACGCCGGGAACGGAAGCGACAACGGCGCGTCCATCGCGGGCGCTTTGAACGATCAAACTACGTTCACGCTGGACGGAATCGACATCACCGATAATTCCACGAACTCTACTATCAATTCGGACCAGGGATCCCGGCCAACGCTGCTGGTATCGGTGGAGGCGACTGACGAATTCCGCGTAGCCACGGCGAACGCCAACGCATCGTTTACGCGCGGCTCGGGAGGTCAGGTGACGCTGATGCAAAGGAGCGGGACGAATCAGTTCCATGGGTCTTTATTCTGGTACACGCAGAATAGCGTTCTGAACGCGAATACATGGGACAACAATCGTCTCGGGCTGCCGAAGCCGCAGGTGGAAGACAGCCGCGGAGGCGGCCGCATCGGCGGACCGATCCTCAAGAATAAGACGCTCTTCTTTTTCCAATACGAAGGGCGCCGCTATCCGGAGACGTTTCAGGTCAACAAAGTGGTCCCGACCCCGACTTTGAAGCAGGGGATTCTGCGGTTCAAGGATGCCGCGGGAAACATCGATTCGTACAACCTGGCGACTTCCACGGCCTGCGGCACGGCCGGTAACTCGGCTTGCGATCCGCGCGGTATTGGCGTCAGCCCCACCATGGCGGCCATGATGAAGCTTGATCCGGCGGGAAACAACTCAAGCCTCGGCGACGGATTGAATACGACCGGCTTCACCGCGAATGCGCGCCCGCCGCTTACGGATGATTTCGGAAAGACAGCGGGTCGGGCGAAACTTTCGCGCAGGCCTACGATGCGGTTTCAAACGCGTTGCGCGGGAGTCAGACAATCCCCGTTCAGGCGTGGTTCGAGAATCAGTTACCGGGCATCGGCGTGAAGAATGGCTTTACGTCGACGACTGCATTTCTCGCGAGCCGGGAAGCTTCCTTATTCACGCTGGGCAACGTCGCCAGCCTGTTTGATTGCACCAGCTCCAGCCAGCCGGGTCTCAATATGCTGCGCTCGCAACTCGGGTTGCAAGCCTACGACGAGACATCGGTCAACGAGTTCAACGAACTGGTGAACGTGGGACGATCGAATTACAACGCCATGGTCTTGACCCTGCGCCATACCGGCGTGAAGTTCACGTTCGACGTGAACTATACGCTTTCGAAGTCGCTCGATAACGATCAGGGCGTACAAAACGATTCGACTACGCTCGGGAATCCACTCGAGCCGATTGTGGACTACGGTCCCTCGAAGTTCGATCACCTGCACACCTTCAACGGTCTGTTCGTCTATAACCTGCCGAAAACTTACAAAATGCTTCCCTCAGCCCTGAACTACGTAATCGGCGGATGGTACGTGTCGGGAATCGTGACGGCGCTGAGCGGCTCGCCGCTTTACGTAACCGAAGGGACGCAGGTGTTCGGCGGCGGACAGCGCACGGTTTTCGCCACGGCGGCGGTTCCGCTGGTCGCCACCTCATCGCTGAACGCGGGCTTGCATTCGAATGTGGCGGGCGCGGGAGCCGTCGGCACCAACGGAAATCCGGCTACTGGCGGAACCGGGCTCAACCTGTTTGCGAATCCTCAAGCTGCGTTCAACGATTTTGGTTACGTGCAACTTAGCCAGAACACCGACGGATATGGCCATCCATTGCGTGGGCTGCCGTTCTGGAACGCTGACACTTCCGTAGGCAAGAGGATCCCGATTAAAGATAGGGTTACGCTGGGCTTGTCGCTCGATTTCTACAATCTCTTCAACCATGCGAACTTCTCGAATCCGAGCCTGCCTCTCACCGGCACCCTGACAAATTTTGGGATGATTTCCAGCACTGTGGTACCGGCAAACCGCCAAGCCAGCAGCCGCTGGATCATGTTCGGCGCAAGGCTGGAGTTCTAGCGGCGGCGTCTCAGCGCCGCCATGTGACGCGGCGGGGGCTCCGTGTGACTACGGGGTGTTCCGTTCGTCCAGGACGATTCGGGGTCGCCGCGCGGGCCAGCGAAAGAATCACTCCGCCAAACAGAAGTGTGTCTGCGAAGTAGCTGATCCCCTCGATTTTCGCTCCGATATTCGGGTCCGCCAGCGCCCCGATTAGAACCGGCCCGTAGATGAATATAACCAGCAGCAGGATCCAGGCCCCCAGATACGTCGCCGCCATGCGCGTCATCCGCGGCCGCAGGAAGCAGACCCCGGCGAGGATTAAACGCACCGGTCAAATAATCGATCAAGGCGCGAGCGGGAATCCAACCCGGCATCTGTCTTTCGAGCGGAACTACGGGAAGTCCGAGCGGATGGAGGAAATGCTGGACGCCAAAAAAGATCGCCGCGATCGCGATCAGCACACGGCCCGTCGTAATGAGACGCCCACCGGCATTGCCGCCTATCGCGATTCCTGCCAAAACCCAGCCGGCGCCGCCAAATGAAGATTCCCGGAAGACCACCGTCCATGCGAATCGGCCCCCGGAGGAGACTGCTCCCGGAAGATACAATATAGCCACAAAGAGGAGCATCATGATGCCGAGCAGCAGGCCCGACCAGCGCACCTCAATTTGGGCGGCGATGCTGACTGATGCGGCGATCAACGCAACGCCGACGAAGTACAGCCAGAACAAACGCCAAGGCATGTAGCGCGGCACCATGTTCAGCAGCAACTTTGCGGGGGAAAAATGTTCTGCCCCGAACACCGCTAACGGGACCGCGAAGCACACGTAGTTCAGGGCGACGACCTTATCGATGCCCCGTGCCTGGGCGATATCGTTCTTCGCGGCAATGAGGCCAATCACCAGGATCGCGACGGCCGGCCGCGGACATCCAGAAGGCGGTGCTCGGGAATCCAAGGAATAAGGCGAGAATGGCTGGCTGCATGATCTCCCGAACCGGTTCAGTGCCTCAAATTCTACACGATTTATCGGCTCCGTCGACTTGAATACGGGGGGACGCCGTCCTAAGCCGGCTGATGCGCCTTCAAGAAGGAATGGATTTGGCGCACCGCGAGTGGAATTCGCTCTTTGGGCTCTTTCCAGGGGAAGATGCTTACTTCGGCTTTGGGCGCGAGTATCGCGCACTCCATCGCAACGGCGTACGGGTGCGCCAGGATATCATCCGGCAGGATCAATACGGGTGTCTGACAATTGCGCACGACATCCCGAGTCACGGTGAAGACGAAGTTGGGGCCGGTCTCGAACATTCTGGTCACAAACTGGTCGACCATTGGCGTCGTGATCTCGGGCCGCTTCGCGGTCAGCGCCGGACCCCAGGTCTTCCAAAATACGCCTGGATACGCAGGGTCGCGCATCTCCGGACACATGGGTAGCCGGGCCTTAGATCGCGTTGGATTCTACTACTGGTCTCCCGAATTATTTCGGATGCACGGTTTCGATCCGGACCGCAAACCGCCTGCCATGCAGGAATATTTGGATTGTGTCCATCCACAGGATCGCGAGTCCATGGCGAACCTCATCGAGGGACTCTTTGCGAAAGCTTCGCCCTTCGATGCCATCAAGCGAATTGTGCGGCCGGCTGGCGAGGTCCGGTACATTCGCTGCGTCGGCGCTCCTTTCTTCGACAACGAGAGCCTGAAAAAGTATGTTGGCAGCGCCTTGGACGTTACCGAGCACGAGCTGGTGACCCAGGAACTCCCGCGGCGCGAGGCCTATCTGGCAGAAGCCCAAAGACTCAGCCGCACAGGCAGCTTCGGGTGGAAACCCGACTGCGGCGAGATTGTCTGGTCAGACGAAACCTATCGCATCTTCGAGTACGACAGCACACTAAAGCCAACAATAGATTCATTGATTCAGCGCATACATCCTCAAGATAGGGCGCTGGTACAACAGGTCATCGATCGCGCATCCCAGACTGGCGCTGACTTCGAACATGAGTATCGCTTGTTGCTGCCTGACGGGCGAGTCAAGCACGTCCACGCGATAGCCCACGCAGTCGAGAATGCATCGGCTACCGCGAGTTTATCGGGGCGGTGACCGACATCACCGAGCGCAACACGGCCGAAGATAAGATGCGGCGCCTGGTCGACGCCGGCATTCTGGGGATCTTCATCGCGAAGCTGGAGGGTGAGATCGTCGAGGCCAACCAGGCGTTCCTGCAAATGTCTCAATACGACCGTCAGGATCTCCTCGCGGGCCGATTGCGCTGGGAGGATATGACGCCGGCCGGATTGCGCCAACGCGATCAGCTTGCCGTGACAGAGGCGCTGGCGACCGGGTTTTTTCAGCCATACGAGAAGCAGTTTTTCCGGAAAGATGGAAGCCGCTTGCCCGTGCTGTTGGGAGGCGCGCTGTTTCAAAATTCGAACGAGGGCGTCTCCTTCGTTCTCGACTTGAGCGAACAAAAACGAGCCGAGGAAAAGATCCGGGAGCAGGAAATGGAGTTCCGGCAGATCCTGGACCTCTCGCCTCAACAGGTGGCTGTATTTGGACCAAATGGCGAACCTTTGGTGGAAGCGGGTTCGCGGGGAGCGACGACCGAGTGACTAGAACTGGTTTCGCGAGGTGGATGACGGCCGAACACGTATATTTCTCGACGGTGCTCGCATGCAGGTGAAGTAGCCGAGCGGAGTCTGCCGGCGAAAAGCCGCCCAACATTCGAAGCGCGAAACACCGGCGACGAAATCGCGGTAGTTTCAGAATGGCCCGCAGTTGCGCGGGCACGCTGTTCCAAGTGCTCTCCGGAGGGCGGCGGCTGCGCCATGTTGAAGCAGCGTCTGGGTCACTCTCGGTTTCCGGATTCCAGACGTCGATCGCCTACCGCGTGGCGCTCTCAGCTTGCTGGGTTCTACCGTTGAGTTCCGCGGCTACCCGATCGTGGCATGGGCCGCTGGCGCGCGAGGTACCAGACGGCTATCCTGGAAAATACCCATGACGGCAGTGTTCATTACCGCCGGACTGATCCTGCTGGCTCAATCCCAAGGGCACGCCTCGGAATTCGAGGTCTCGTTGGTAAAGCCGAACAAGCTTGGCAACGGCGTCAGGGGAGGCTGCCATGGTGTCGATTCTCGATACTCTCCGAATGAGCTAAGCGCTGCGCCGCCGCTCGGCCGATGTGTGATTACCGGAGCTCGCCTCAGCCACCTGATTGGCATCGCCTTTGACCCAGGTGGAATCCAGAACATTAAAGATGGGCCGTACTGGGTGATACAGGGGTCTGACCGATTCGATATTGAGGCCAAGGCCGAGATCCCGCTTCGACCACAGAGCGTCAGCTTCTCGATATGCTGCAAGCGCTTCTTGTGGAACGGTTCAACTTGAAGTTTCATCGCGAATCGATAGACAAACCGGGGTTCGCGATGGTGATTGCCAGGAAGGGACCCAAGCTCCAGTTGTCGAAAGACCAGGAAGTTGCGACCACGTTCAATGGCCGCAAGGCGAAACCTGATGCCCGCGGCCCGGTGTTGCTCAACGCGCGCAAGTATTCGATGACGATGCTGGCAAGCCTGCTGACGAACATGAGCCCGGATCCTGTGATCGACAAGACCGGCTTAACCGGCGTCTACGACTTTCAGCTCGAGTGGGACGATTCGGCCGGTCCCTCGCTCTTCTCGGCCATCACCGATCAACTCGGTCTCCGCCTCGAAGTGCAGAAAGTCCCGGTATCTCTGTTCGTGATCGACTCCGCTCAGAAGCCGAGCGGCAACTAGAGCTTTCTTCCGAAGATCGCGTAGTCGAGCCCGCCGAAGAACGTTTCGCGCACCGATGCAGGCAACTCCGCCAGCGACGGCATGGTTTCTACCGCAGGCGACAGCCGCTCCACTTCGATATTCACCAACCCGGCCTCTTCCATATAGAACCGCAGCAGCGCCGGAGGAACCGGACGCGTGTGGGTCGGGTCCAGGTAAAAATGCGTCGCGAAAATCGCCAGGCATTCGGGATTCGGCGTCTCGACCGCCGCCAGCGCCCCGCGATTCATTTTCTTCGCCAGCAGATTCACCAGATCTGGCAGCCGTTCCGGCGGCAGATGCTCCACCACCTGCGAGCAATACACGCCGCCGAGCGAAGCATCGGGCAAATTGTTCAGATATTCGAACAGCTCCGCGCGATCCGCAGCCAGGCCCTTCGATCGGCAAACTGCCACTGACTCCTCGCTCTGATCGATGCCGCGAGCGGGAATGCCGGCCTCGCGTGCCACTTCCAGAAATTCGCCGCGCCCGCATCCTACGTCGAGAATGCCCGTCGCGCCTGCGAATCGAGCTGCGTACATCTTCTGATGCTCGCGAATCCGCTCTTCGGAGCCCCGGAAATAATCGGCGAAGCGGAACCAGTCGATATCCACCGGCACGCGCGGCGATCCTGCCACAGCGGCCGGCGCGGGCGCGAGCGCCGATTTCTGGCGGATCAGCTTCAACTCATGGTGGATCAGCTTTTCATACTCGCCGCGAATCTGTTCTAGATCGTTCCATAGCCGCTTCTGGACGTCCAGCGTATTGCGATCGAGCGCGTCTGTGAAGGAGGCATGCTGCTGCTTGGCCAGCTCGCGAAAACTCTGCTCCAGCAGCGTGACGCGATGCTGAAACGCACCCTGTAACTCGGAAATCGTCCGCAGCATGTGGATCTCGCTCGCATCCCGCCGGTCCTCGAACCCCACCCGCCACTGCGCCCAGTGATTCCGAATATCCTTCAACTCCTGCGCTTCGCGATACAGCCCCGCCATGTCTTCACGAAGCTGTTCATACATGCCGGTCATGTCGGAGCGCAAGGCCTGATACATGCTCTCGGCGTCCGCGCGCAAGCTCTGCTGATGCGACGCGAGCGCCGCCAACGCTCGTCCGTTGTCTGCCAGCGCTTCGATGGACGCGTGCACGCACGCCATCGCCGCGCGATTAAACTCCACCTGTTCGCGGACATGCCAGTCGAGCGCCCGCGCTACCGCCTTCTTGAAAAACTGCGCGATCGAGTTCTTCAGCCCCGGTGGACGCGGGTTCACCGTGCCGATGGCGGCTACTTTGGCTTCCGCCACATCGCGCGCATGCACCAGGGGCAGCAGGTCCGGCGCGGCCACTCCGTTCAGCCCCAGCGAGCCTTCGGGATAACGCGCCCGCACCCGGTCGCGAACCTCCTGAATCGCGGCGGTCAGCTCTTCATCGCGCACGCTTGCGGCTCCAATTCGCGGTGATTTTCGAATGAATCCCGCCGCGCGGCGCGAAGTCTCCCGTGACCGTAGCCGACACGGGACGCGCGGCCTTCACCACGTCGGCCAGGATTCGATTCACCGCGTTTTCCTGAAAAATGCCTAGATTACGATAGGCCAACGTGTACATTTTCAACGATTTCAACTCCAGACACAGCTTGTCCGGAATATAAGTCAGGGTCAGTGTCCCATGATCCGGCAACCCGGTTTTCGGACACACGGAAGTAAATTCCGGCATCGCGATCTCGATTTCATAGCCGGTCCGGTATTGGTTGGGCCAGGTTTCAATCTCCGGCAGCGCCGCGCCGACGCCTGCGGCCGCATGCTCATCGGAATATTGCCGCTTCATGATTTAGATCCCAGATCGCGCGAAAGCAGGTCGAGAAACAATCCGACGTCTGTCACCACCCCGACCGCCTGCCCGGTCCCGCGATCGCTCACCTTCGTCGCCACCGCCGGATTAATGTCCACGCACACGATTTTTACCCAGCTCGGCAGCATATTCCCCGTCGCGATCGAATGTAACATCGACCCCAGGCAAAGGACCAGTCCGGATCCTTTAAGTTGCTCCGCATAAGCGTCTTGGGCGGCGTTCATGTCGGTAATGGTATCGGGAAGCGGACCATCGTCGCGTAAACTGCCCGCCAGGACGAACGGCACCCCCGCCTTCACGCATTCATACATGACCCCTTTGGTTAAGCGGCCGCTCTCCACCGCTTTGGCGATTCCGCCCGCGTGATAAATCGCATTGATCGCACGCATGTGATTGCGATGGCCGTGCTCCTCTTGGCGGCCATCGCTCTGCCGCACGCCCAGCGACGTGCCCAGCAGCGACGCCTCTATGTCGTGCACCCCGAGTGCGTTCCCGGCGAGCACGGCCTGCACCCATCCTCCGCGAATCAGATCGGACAGCGGCCGCGCACCGCCCGTATGAATCACCACCGGTCCCGCCACCACGACAATCTTCAAGCCGGCCGCCCGAGCCTGTTGCATCAGCGCGGCGGTTTGCCGAACCGCGGTTTCCACTTGACGTTCCGACGAAATCCCGTTACTCATGAACGCGAAAGCCAACCGGTCCCGCTCCTTCGATTCGGGGACCACGCGAATCCCGCGCATCCCCACCACCACCGCATCCCCGGCCTTCAGGTCCCGCAGCCGGCGGCATGCCGCCGTGCCGTCGCGAACGACAATCATCGCGTCCATGCGCTGATTGCCCACCTCCACCCATTTCCCCGCGTGCCGGATCAGCGTCCGGTGATTGGTGGTCGAATAGAAATCCTCGGGCGCGCAGCAATCTCTTTCCACAGTGGCGACTTGTGCGTCCCCCGTATCCATCGGCGAGCAGCCTAGGCCGAGTAGATGTGCCAGGAGCTGTTGCATGTCCGCCGGCTCCGCGGTTTCCACCTTCAAGCGGAGATAGGACGGCTCCGCATTGGTGCGTCCGATGCTGAACTGCTCCACTTCGAAACGGCCCTGGTGCTCCACCACGGTATCGAAGATCTGCTCCATCAGATGCGAATCGATTAAATGGCCTTCGGCTTCGACGACTTCCTGTTGCATGGGTATGTTTTTAGGATAACGTTCCTCTCGCCGGTTGTGTATATTTGGAGGCATGCGTGGCACTATCCTCCTGTTCGCTCTGGCCGCCGGCATATCGCCGGCAACGGCACAATCCGAAGGCGAACAACGATTGATCAAGCTGAACGTGGCCGCGATCGACGCGAAAGGCGAGCCGGTTACCGATCTGACTGCCGCCGACATCCAGCTTAAAGAGGACGGCAAAGCCCGAACCTTGGCGTTCTTCCGCTTTTCCGGCAGCAAGCGTCCGATGGACCCGCCCGCGCCAGGGGAAGTCGCCACCCGCCCCGCGCCTCCCACCACGGTTCTGCTGCTCGATCGCTGGAATGAGCGGATCATCTCTACCGCGACGGCCTGGACCGAGCTGACGCAAGCCATCCGCAGCCTGGAAACGACGGATGGCGTATACGTCTATATGCTGACCAACAAAGGCGAGATGTTGCCCATCCGTGGTCTTCCCGAACCCGGCATGCACCCGCCCGCCACGCTGACGGCGGCCGAACTCTCTGGTCTGCTGGACGACGCCGTGAAGAAAAACCAGGGCTTCCGTTCCGTTGACCAGATCGATCCTATTCTCGCCGCGAATACGACGTTCAGGGCTTTCAATCAGCTCGGCGTGCTGATGACTTCGGTATCGGGGCGCAAGAATCTGGTATGGGTGACCCACGGCCTGCCGCTGACGGTCCGTATACCTGGCGGCGATTACAAGGATTTCACGCCGCAGATCCGGGCCATCGCCGCAGCTTCGGTGCTTTCTGAAATCAGTATTTATACCGTGGATCAATCGGCCGCGGGGCAGGCGCTGCACCCGGCGGCGTGTCGCGCGAAACGCTTGAAATGTTTGCGAGCCTTACCGGTGGACGGTGGTATACCGAGCGACGGTATCGACCGGGCGATCGCGGGCGCCATGGCCGACTCGCATGGAAACTACTACCATCGCCTTCCGGACCGCCGCTTCGGAGAAGGATAAGAAATTCCACAAGATCCGGCTGGAGTCCACGCGAAAAACCGTCCGCCTCCAGACCCGGGACACGCTTTTTCAGCAATACTCCGGACCCGCAGACGGAGGCTTTTGAAAGAGGCGGCAGTGCAGGCGCGGAAGTAGTCCTTTCGACGCCTCAGAAATCGAAGTGCGCGTGGCGCTGACCGCCGATGCGGTGGCGAAGACGGCGCATTTCCGGATCCGCATCAATGCGTCGGACGTGTTGCTCGAACCGGTTAATCAACATCACGTGGGTCATCTGAGCGTCGTGTCTCGCGTCTTATGCCGGCGGCGCATTGAACGGCTCATCGCGTCCCATCGCGATGGACGTGAATCTGGATGGAGAGCAGTTCCAGAAGGCTCTGAGAGACGGCCTGGTGGTGGGCCAGGATTTGCGAACTTCGGATAAGACGCAGACCGTGCGGGTGATCGTGTTCGACCGCGAGCTTCGGTCAATAGGGTCGGCAACCGTACCTTTGACGGCGCCTTAGATTCATTGAAAGAAAAGTACCCGCCGCGGCTTACTAACATTTCATGCGGATCGTGCTACTCGTGGTGGCGCTGGCGCTGGGATTGAGCGGGCAAAGCCGTGTCGAATACGTCGGCGGCACGGCGGCATCGATCGAGAGCGGCGCTTCCGGATCGATTGAGATGTCCGATCAGCGGTACTTCGCGTTTTACACCAAAAAACAGCAGGTTCGCGTGCCGTATACCAGGATCGACCTGCTCGAGTACGGCCAGAAAGTGGACCGCCGCCTGCTGATGGCGGTGGTGATCTCGCCGATGTTCCTGCTGAGTAAACATCGCAAACATTTCCTGAGCGTCGGGTTCGTCGACGACGACGGAAATCACCA
>CAVPKR010000067.1:0-31727 GCA_963705675.1 Terriglobia bacterium | reverse complement strand
CATTGCAGAGAAGTCGCCGTCGTTTCCCGAAGACGCGGGCCGGCGGGTTGAGGATGGTCCTGCTTCCGATCCTCTTGTGCTTCTTGTACTCTGCGTTGATGAGGAGAGGCCATACAACAGAATAGTTGTTGGCCGAAAGACATATTCTCTTACGATTATTTACGGCGAGTTGAGTTCAAAAATCGCCGCTTTCGTCAAGAAACTGGCGGGAGGTTGATGGTTAACGCGTGAAGATTCAGCGGCCTGAGAAACTTCTAAGATGGCCGCGAAAGTGCCGATAAGGCAGGTATGAGTTCCATAAATAATCTTTCCAGCACCTACCTACAGTCCATTATCGGCAATGCTTTGCAGGCGGCCGGTTCAACCACCAACTCGTCTGGGAACAAGACCGGAGGCATCGCCGGATCGTCGCTGCTGCCGCAGGCGGATAGCGGCCAGATCTCGCCGTTCGCGCAAATGATGAGCACCCTGCAACAACTGCAAAAGTCGGATCCAAGCCAATATCAGCAGGTTACGCAGGCAATCTCGACCAATTTGCAATCCGCCGCCAAGACCGCGGAGGCCGACGGCAATACCAGCGCGGCGAATCAATTGAATCAGCTCGCGACAGATTTTAGCAATGCGTCGAAGAGCAACCAGTTGCCGAATATTCAGGATCTGGCGAAGGCCATCGGCGGAGGGGGACATCACCATCATCATCATGCGGACGCTGCCTCTTCCGATTCGACTACGGATACCAGCACCAGCAGCAGCGATTCACTGAATCCGCTGGTGATCATCCAGAACACGCTGGCGAGCTCGGGAAACGGCACGTCTCAATCGTGACGTAGAGCGATTAACGGGTCTACGCGAGTCGCTCGGCGGGCCGGGACATAGCAGGCGAACAGGGCGAAGGCGGCTAGCGTGGCGGCTGCGGCGAAGAACGCGACTGGATCGAGGGGACGGACCTCGAATAGAAGATTGCGCATCAGGCGGGTGAGCCCGGCCGCGGCCATTGCACCGGCTGCGATTCCTACGGCGGTTAATCGGAATCCCTGGGCGAAAACCAGGCCTAGCGCTTCGGCGGGAGACGCTCCAAGCGCCATGCGAAGGCCGATTTCTTGAGTTCGCTGGGCGACGGATTGCGAGATGACTCCGTAGATTCCGACCACGGCGAGCAACAGTGCGGCCGAAGCGAATCCGGTGAGCAGCAGCATGACGAAGCGACGTTCGGCAGTGGAACGGTCGACCAGGGTGTCCATGAGGAAGACGTTGTACGCGGGCATGGAGGGGTCGACCGATCGAACCGCGGCGGCCATCGAGCTGACCAGGGGCTTGGGATCGGAGGCGGTGCGGATGACCAGGATGGGGGCGAACTGCGGGCTGACGGCGTAGGGGCGATAGAGCTCCGGACGAGGATCGGTATCGAGACCGATGTGATGAACATCGCCGACTACGCCGATCACGGTGAGCCAGGGCTGACGATCCGCGTCCGCGCCGAGACGGATTCGCTTGCCCACGGGATTCTCGGCGGGCCAGAAAGATCGCGCCATGGTCTCATTGACTAAGACGATGGGGGCAGCGGCGTCGTGGTCGTCAAAGAGGCGGCCGGCGCGAAGGGGAATGTTCATCGTCGCGAAGTAGCTTGGGGTGGACGAGCGATATTCGACGTCGACGCCGGGCTCGCCGGGGATGGATTTTCCTTCGACGAAAACCCAGGTCCCCAGATTCGAGCTGCCGAGGGGAAGGCGGCTGACGGTGGCGACGTTGGTTACGCCGGGCACGTCCAGCAGACGGTCGCGAATCAGGTTATAGATGGCCGCGCGCTGGGCGGGGGCTTGAGCAGAGGCCGGAACCTGGGTGGAAATCGTGACCAGGTTGTGAGGGTTAAAGCCGGGGTCGACGTCGAGAAGGCGGGTGAAGCTTCGGATCAGAAGCGTGGAGCCGACTAGCAGGACCAGGGCGACGGCGACCTGGAGGATCACGAGAGCGGATCGGAGACGATGCTGTCCGGACGTGAGGTTGCGGCCGGATTCACGGATCGCGGTCCCGACATCGGCGCGCGCGACACGCCAGGCGGGCGGAAGTCCTGCGAGTAGAGTACACATCAATACGGCGGCTGCGGCGAAGAGCAAGGCTCGCGGGTCGAGTTGGATGATGCGGCCCTGCAAGAGGCTCTCCGGGCCTATCTTGATCACCAATCGAAGCGCGGCGGATGCTACCAGGACACCGATGGCTCCGCCGGCTGCGGCCAGGACCAGACCTTCGGTGAGGAGCTGGCGGACCAGGCGGATCCGCGAAGCACCCAGGGCGACACGAACGGAGATTTCCTGGCGTCGCGAGACGGCGCGGGCGAGAAGAAGATTGGCGACGTTCGCGCATGCCATCAGCAGTACGAATCCCACGGCGCCCAGCAGAAGCAGCATGGTGGGGCGCGCGCGGGCGGTGGTCTCCGCGCTGAGCGGCTGAGCGCTCATGATGAATCCACGATTGGTTTGCGGATATTGCTCGGCTAACGCGGACCCGATGCGGTGAAGATCGTCACTGGCTTGCTGGGGAGTTACGCCGGCCTTCAGGCGGCCGATCACTTTGAGGAATCGGAGGCCGCGCGACTGGGAGGGAGTGAGTTGATTCGAGGAAAGCGGAAACCACGCGTCGATTTCACTGGCGGTGCCGGCCAGAGGCTCGCCTGCGTAGCGGAAACCGGGAGGCAGGACGCCGATGACGATGTAGGAGCCGCCATCGATGGCGAGGCTCCTGCCAAGAATATCGCGTGCTCCGCCGAAGCGGCGATGCCAGAGGGCGTCGGAGAGTACGACTACGTTTGAGGGCCGCGCGCCGCGATCTTCGTCCGGCAGGAAGGTCCGGCCGAGAGCGGCCTTGGCGCCTAAAATCGGGAAAAACGCAGCGGAGACATAGAGACTCTCCAGGCGTTCAGTTTCGCCGCTGCCGGTCAGGACCACGTTCCAGATGGGACTGATTCCGGCAACCGCCGAGAAGGCGTGGGTCCGTTCGCGCAGATCGAAAAAGTCAAGAGCGGAGGTCCACGGCGCAATGTCGGCTTGCTGAGCCTTGGTGGTATCGATGGCCATGAGGCGGGCGGGCTCGGGATAAGGGAGGCCGTGAAGGACCATGGCATCGAGGAGGGTGAAGACAGCGACATTGCCTCCGATGCCGAACGCCAGGGTGAGGACGGCGACGGCGGCGAAGAGGGGATTGCGGCCGAAGAATCGCGTGGCGTAGCGAAGGTCGTTGAGGAAGCCGAAGAATATGCCAGCGCGTTCGGGAGGGTCGATGGAAGTGGGCTCGGCTGCGTTAATTTCCCGAGCGAGGCGGTCCCAATCGCTGAATTGCGCTTGCGTTTTGCTTACTGCTTCCTCGTCGGATGCGCCTGTTAAGAGGGCGTCGCGATAGGCTTGCTCAAGCTGCAAGGCGAGCTCGGAGATGATCTCGCTTTCGCGGGCTGGGTTTACGTGCAATTCCGGGAGATGCTGGCGTATATAGGACTGCCAGCGGTCAGACATGGCTGAATCCTGTTAAGCGGTTGAGGGCGCCGACGAACTCGCGCCAGTTGCGTTTCGATGCGGCGAGGGCTTTTCGTCCAGCGGGGGTGAGGCGATAGAAGCGGCGGCGGCGCTCGCCGGCTTTTTCGACCCATTTTCCTTCTACGAGCTTTTTGCGTTCGAGGCGGTAGAGCATCGGGTAGAGGGATGCGACGTGGAATTGAAGCTTGTTCCCGGATTGGGTTTCGATCAGGCGGGCGAGTTCGTAGCCGTGACGGGAGCGATCCTCGAGGAGGGCCAGGAGGATCATTTCGGCGCTGCCTTTTTGGAGTTCTTTGATATCTGCTGTCGCCATATGTAGTCAGTATACATATAGCGTCGCCGGTGTCTAGCCCTGCCGGCAAGACGGCGACCATCCGCTCAGAACCTAAATTGGGGACGACGGCCGTTTTTTGTCGCGGGCCGCCTGCAAATTGCCGCTGCGACGACTTGCCTTTACTGGTCCCTCTTAGGTGTCGCCCTCTGCGTACGCTCGTCCCACTCCTTCTGCATTTGGGCATGAAGCTGAGCCGGGTCGGTTCTTACCGCCTGCCAGATTGCCTGGGACCGCTCGTCCGCATGGACGTCGTTTAAACCATCGCGGATACCGGCGAGCGTGCGCTCGGCCACTTGTCGCGGCGGGGTTTTTTCACTGTCGAAGCCTGCCGCCATGTCGGTTTCGATGAACCCGGCGTAAACGGCGACAACCTGCGTGCCCTGAGCCTTCAATTGCATTCGCACCCCTTCGGTCAGTGCGAGTGCCGCGTGTTTTGACGCGCAATAAGTGGCATTGAACGGGTAAACGAACCAGCTGACCACGGACAGCACGTTCGCGATGGCGCCGCCGCGGTTCTTGGCCAGCACTGGCGCAAAGGCTCGCACCATGCGGAGCATGCCGAATACATTCACCTCCATTTCAGCACGCAGGGCAGCTTCGGAGCCTGCAGCCAACATCGGGCTCGCCAGCATGATCCCGGCATTGTTAATGAGCAGGTTCACATCCGCGCATAATGCACCCGCCGCATGGACGTCCGCGTCCTGGGTGACATCGAGTTTGACCGGCACAAGTCGCGGGTCCGCGACGGCGATGGAGGCCGGGTCGCGAGCAGCCGCGTAGATTTTCGCGGCACCGGCCGCCAGCAGCGCATCCGTGTAACTCTTTCCGAGGCCGCGGTTCGCGCCCGTCACCAAGGCGATAGAGTTCTCGATGTTCATAATTTATTGTGACGCAGCAGGGCGCTTTCTGCGAGGCGACTCGGCGCGGCGCCGCGCGGCCGCAAAGCGGGCAAAACTCTGCTCGGCCTTCGTACGGATCGCCGACGACTCGGACGGAGCCCGTCGGGGTCGCCGTCGCTGGTGCGAAGGGCTGTTGGGGACCGCAGGTGGATGGAATGCCGTGGTTCCGGATCAATTACGATCTTGCCGAAGCCGTAGTAGGCAATAGACTGGAGCCCACAATAAGTAGTGGTGCCGTTGCAATCTAGATAGTTTGTAGTATCCTGTTTACAGCCTACCGGAAACGGAAGGCGGGACGTAAAGACCCAGCACGTTGGAAACGGGATGCGAGAGGACGATAGCGTTCGGAAGGACGTGATTCGAAGGGAATACCCGGACACTACTCGCATTGGGGGTTGCTAAAGTTCCTTAGGCCCGGCGACTGGCAACGAATGTCGCTAATCCAGGTTTAGCGCGATCCGTGCAGGTTGGCATCAAACCGAAGACCGAAGATCGAAGATGCCCAGTTTCCAAAACTGACGAGAGCAACGGGTAAGCTCCCGTCTGCCCAGCCATCCGTTGAACGGCCAATGGTCGATTCGTTCCAATGCGGCTAAACATACACTACTAGTAATCATCGCATTCAGAACGAATCGACCATTGGCCGTTCAACGGATGGCAAGAACGGCCAGAAGCGGAAACCTCAAAGCAGGAATGGAGGAATCCGAAAAAAAATGGCTAAAACTCTATACGTTACATGCATGGTATCGACGGGGCTCTTCGAGAGCGAATTCTACATCACGGTTAGGGAGTCCGCCGTGTACGTCGATCGGGATAAGGTGAGGGTAGACCCACCACCACACAACGGAGATAAAGTGAAAGGCCAGGTCATGGCTTATTTCATCGAGGAGAAAAGCGACCAGGTTCTAGTCGAGCTGCCTGGAGAGCCAGTTGTTGGTGGACTTCGGGCGTGGGTTCCAAAGGACGATTTAACCTACGCAATGACTGCATGATCCTGAGCAACGACGGCATCAAGAAGGCGCTTGGCAACGGGGCGCTGGAGATTTCTCCCGCCCCTGATGAGACGCAATACACAACTTCTGCCGTCGATCTTCACCTTGGTGAAGAGTTCAATGTTTGGGATGAGGGCAAGCTGAACGTCAAAGGATTCAAAGGGCAGCTCGACCTCTCAGAACAAAGCTTTAACGAGACCGCCAAAGCATTTTTGGTGCCCCTTAAGAAAGAGGATGACGGTTCGGTCATCTTCCCGCCGTATAAGGAACATCCTTGGCATATGCTCGCGATTACGCGGGAGCGCATCCACTTGAACCGGGATCACAGGCTAGCCGCGCGTGTGGAAGGTAGAAGCTCGCTTGCCCGCATTGGCATAGTCGTGCACCTCACAGCCCCCACGATTCATGCAGGGTTCGCCGGGAAGATCACCCTTGAGATGATCAACTTCAGCCCGTTCTACCTGAAATTGGTGCCCAACAAAACCCGGATCTGCCAATTGATTATCGAGATGCTGGAGAGCGACCCGACCACAGAAATCAAAACAGCATTTCAGAACCAGACTGTTCCGTCAGGCGAGAAAAAATAACAATCCTTACGCTTTCCGAGTATAGTGCTGATCGAATTCCTGAAGGATATTTGGATTGTAAAAGCGTTGTCGTGCGCTGCGCGGATTTCGGGGATCGAGCGCCCGCTCGATAGAAAACCTCTGGTCGGCTTGGAGCTTGAGCCGGAGGACGTGGTATTTTCTGCTGATCCCGAAATCGGTGTACCGCTTTTTCAGGGCTCCGGTGAGCTGGTTGTATGTGTACGGATAGTTTTTTAGAACATCCTCCTCGGTTACCATCATGGAGGGAGCGCTTGGATCATTCGTAATACGGATCGGAAGAGCTGATGCATCTTTGCTTCGTACGAGGCGAGTCTCCATTCGAAGTGAAACTTGCTGGGAAGACGAATCGTCAGTGTTCGTGTGCTCCAGCTCGTCGAGGAAGCCTAGAAGTTTCTGGACCTGCTCTGGATATGGACCTCGTGTGGCAGGTTCAACCGATTCGAACCCATGGTAGAAAGAGATCGGCATCAGGAAGAAATTATAGATTGAAAGATCAAGCTTGAACCAGTCTGTTGCAAGTTGAAGATAGTTGCGGAGAGAGGCCATCCCGATTTCGAGGACACGTCGGCCAAGGTAAAGATCCTTGTTCATGAAATGCGCCGCGTTGTCCCGAATCTCTAGGAGCGCGAGGATGTTGTCATGGCAAGCGGGTAGGAGTCCGGATGTCTTGTCCTCAACTAGTTTTGCCGCAAGAAATGGCAGACCATGGGACAGGGGGTTTCCACTGCGGTTCAGCTTAACGGTTTTGCCGCCCTTCCCATCGTTGACGACTTCATGCAAGCAGTCTTCAGCTTCATTGTTGATCAGCACCCATTTCGCCTTGAGTAGGAGTTCCCAGGCGTTGGCCATTAAGAGGGCGAAGGCTTCTTCGCGGTATAGAAAGTGCGGCTTGTTGTAGATTTCTATCGCGGATATTGCAGCAAGAACGGACTTTTGAGCCAGCTCGGCGCTAAGCGGCATATGTGAAATCTCACACGTATCATATCCGTTCGCGTTGCTGTAATCAGAAGGTTACGTTGACCTCCGGCGGTCAACTTGCCGCCAAAGCCCCAACCCGCGAATTCGATGGTGCGGTTGGAGTTTCTGTCGGGAAATCCCCTTCGCACAAAGAACGCGGTCAGATCAACTCAAGGATGTAAGACTGCTCCGGTCGGAAGACGCGCGACCCGGAGAGAGCGCTTCGCGTCGTACCCTTCTGTTCGAGTTCCGTCTGTATCGCCGACGACACATTCCCTGTCCCGCTGCCGCCCGAGAATCGAAATCGTTAAGGGAGTTTCGCGCGGGGCTACTTGCTCACCGGGGCGCGGCGGCGGATTTCGTCGGAGAAGTTCAGCAGGAACGTCAGGCGCGTCTGCGGCTTGTCGTCGTTCGGACCCGCGACCATCGCGGCGAGGCGCTTGCCGTCCGGCGCAAGATCGTAGTTGGAATAGTTGCCAAGACTCCACAGACGCGTCTCGGTCCACAACCAAGGTTTCCCCGCCGCGAACGAATCGCCTTTGGCCGTGTAGCTGACGGCCATCACGCGATAGTCCGGGGTTTCAAAAAGCAGTTCACGCGCGGCCCCTGAGGCTCCCCGGGACCACACGGGAAAATCGCCGCCCGCAGTCGAAATTTGCCATCGTCCTCCCGGCCCAGGGAATGGCCGCACGTATACTTGATCGGCCCCCGACTCATCCGACGAATACGCCAGCCAGCGCCCGTCAGGCGAAAACGCAGGATGTGTCTCGGCGAACGGCGTTCCCAGGAACAACTCCACATTCCCGAGCTTCGGATGAGCAGCATCGCCTTCGATCAGCGCCGTGAAAATGTCCGGGCTGCCGCCATTTCCGGACTGGAAGAAAGCCAGGCGCTTTCCGTCCGGCGAAAACGAATACGGAATCTCCAGTAGCTTGTTGCCGGTCAGACGCTGCGGCTCTCCCGATCCGTCCGAGCGGATCCAATAAATGCCGGGAGCGGCAGGGTTGGTGGATTCGAACACGATGTTCTTCCCATCGGGAGTCCACACGGGCCCGCGATTGTCGCCTCCGAGATTGCTGAGCCGCGAGAGGGTGTCCCGGTCCAGATCCTTCACCCACATCTCGGTGCCGTGGCCGCTGCCTCGGGAGAATGCCAGCCGCTTGCCGTCGGGCGAAAAGCGCGGTGTATAGTACAGGCCGATCGGCGCGTGCAACGGCTGCGTCTTGCCTGCGTTATCCACCCAGGAGATCGAATACCCCGCATCTATTCCTTTCCCCGAGAGGTACACGAAAGTCCCGTTTTTCGCGAAGGTAAAATCCCCGCCCGCCAGCGTGCTGCTGGCGACATCTTCCAGAATGGGTGTTGGGCGAGCCCCGGTGGCGACCGGGTGGCTAAGGTCGAAGGGAATGGCGTACAGGGTGCTGTGATGCAGGTAAATCAGGTGGCCTGCGCCGGCTGACAGGGGCAGGAACCGGCCGTAAAACCCCCCGCGTGCGACCGTCTTTCGCTCGCCGCTGTTGAGAGAGATCACGTCGATATTCGCGTCTTCGGGGTCACTCGCTATGGCGGATGAAGTGAAGAGGACCGCTTGGCTGCCCGGCAAAACCTCGGGCCACCGGTGAGTCACCTCCCCGGCGCTGAGCTTGGTCACCAGCACCGGCGTCCCTCCGGCGGAAGGGATGCGCGAGAGGCCATCGTTCGCGCCCAGCGCGGCGATGATGTTGCCATCCTCGCCCCAGCTTGCGCCCCGGGGGCCCGGCGCGTCGCACAACGCGGCCGCGGCGCCCCCCTCCACCGAAATTTTCTTGAGTATGCCGTCGGCGAAGAATCCGATCCACTCTCCGTCCGGGGAAAAGAATGGAAACGAGGCGTCCTCCGTTCCTGCCAGCGGCGTGACCCGGCTCTGATTCAGCAGGCGCGTGTGGAGGCGCACTTTCCCATCCGCGCCGCGCAGCGTGAGCGCCAAACGCGAGCCATCGGGGGAAAGAGCCAGCATGTTTCCAGGGTCGTTGCCACCGGCCCTTGCCAGCGGCGTGCTATCGTCCACATCGAAGTTCAAGCGCATCAGCGGGCGCGACGGCGCGGGGCGTGTCGCGTTGTAGAGCAGGACACCGGAGACGACCGCCAGCACCCCCGCCGCAACCCATCCCACCCAACTGAAGCGCGACCGTGAGGGAGCGGGCGCGGCAGCAGTTTCCTCCATCGGACCGCTGAGCACGATCCTTGCCTCACCGATGGCTTGCAATCGCTGCTTCGGATCTTTGTTCAAACACCGCTCGATCAGCCGCCGGATCGCCGGCGGCGTCGATGCGGGGAGCCGGTCGAGCTTCGGTTCTTCCTTGAGCGTCGAAGCCATGATCTCCGCGGCAGTTTCTCCGGTGAACAGGTGCTTTCCGGTCAGCATCTCAAACAACACCACGCCGAAAGCCCAGATGTCGGCGCGGCGATCCACCACTTTCCCCTTGGCCTGCTCCGGCGCCATGTAGGCCGCGGTGCCCAGGATCATTCCCATCTGCGTCGCCCGCATCGAAAGCGTGGGAGATATCGTCGGGCTGGTGGCGGGAGAGGCGGATACGGTGTCGCTTTCCCCGGTGAGCGCCTTGGCCAAGCCGAAATCCAGAACCTTGACCGTGCCTTCCGGCGTGATCTTCACGTTGGCCGGTTTCAGGTCGCGATGAATCACGCCGCGATCGTGCGCGTATTCGAGAGCTTCCGCGATCTGCTTCGCGATGTGAACCGCCTCCTCGACCGGGATCGGACCGGCCGCGATGCGATCGGCCAGCGTGGGTCCTTCAATCAACGACAGCACCAGGGACCGCGTGCCGTTGCTCTCTTCGAGCCCATAGATGGCGCCGATGTTGGGATGGTCGAGCGACGCCAGCAGCCGGGCCTCGCGCTCGAAGCGGGCCATGCGATCCGGGTCAAGCGCCAGGGCGGCGGGGAGCACCTTGATGGCGACGTCGCGCTTCAGCCGGGAATCATGAGCGCGATAGACCTCGCCCATTCCGCCGGCGCCAAGCGGAGCAAGAATTTCGTAGGGGCCCAGTTTGACGCCTGGCTGGAGCGGCATGTGCTTGATCCAGCCTAGCGTACTCGATCAGAAAGCACGCAGGTACTGGATGATGCGCAATACGGAGAGTGGCCGCTGTCAGCGGCTTGGGCTAACCTTTTTACGGATTGCCGGCGACACGGACACGACCCGTCACTCCAGCTCAAGTAGGGCTATCGTTCAACATTCGCGCGGGCTAGGCCGGCAGGCGCCGCCGGAGCGCGAGCGCAGTAATGTCGTCGGCGCGCGGAGCGCCGGCTTCGAAACGCTCCACTTCGGCTTGCAAACCGCGCACCAGCTCGTCGACCGGTCGCGAGGCAGAAGCCGCCAGGTACGCCTCCAGACGCGATTCGTCGAAGAACTCGCCCTTCCTGTTGCGAGCCTCCGTGACGCCATCGGTGAACACCAGCACGCCCTCGCCGGACTTTAATTCCGTGCTTCTGGTCAGATATTGACAGTCATCGAAGACACCCAGTATGGGGCCGCAGCGCTCTCTGAGAGCGCGCACTTTCCCGTCAGGCGAAAACAGGTAGGGCGGATTGTGGCCAGCGTTGGAGTACTCGAGTACGCCTGTGCGCGTGTTGAGAATCCCATAAAACAGCGTGACAAACATCCCTGAGGCGTGCTGTTCCACCAGGGACTTATTTATAAAGTCAGACACGCGCCGGGCGACGCGTGGTGCAACGCGGCGGCCCGCAGCAGCGTGCTCGCGATGGCCATGAACAGCGCCGCGGGGACCCCTTTGCCACTGACGTCGCCCAGCACGAAGCCGAGACGTTCGGGATCGAGCAGGAAGAAATCGAACAAGTCGCCGCCCACTTCCTTGGCGGGGATCATGGCGGCGTGCAGCTCGAAATCGGTGCGGTCCGGGAACGGCGGAAACTCGCTGGGCAGCATGCGAGCGCTGGATCATGGCGGCGTGTTCCAGTTCGCGCGCGCGCAGGCGTTCATCCTGCTCCATCTCAGCCAAGCGCGCATTTTCGATGCGGACCGCCGCCATATTGGCCATGACCGTGAGCAGACTCAGATCCTGTTTGGTGAACTCCTTGACGAGGTGCGAGGAATCCAGATAGATCAACCCGATAACGCGGTCCTCGGTTTGAAGCGGCACGGCCATCATACTGCGGATCTGACTCAACACGATGCTTTCGTGGGCGGCGAGCGCTGAGTCCAGTCATGGCATCGCGCACCAGCAGGGAGCGCTTTTCCAGAATCACCAAGTCGCGCACATGCGAGCTGATACGGAGGCCATGGCCCTTGGTGGACCGTACCTGCAATTCTCCATTTTCGAACGCCATCAACAAGCCGCGCGCCGCTCCGGCCGCCTCCATCGAAAGATCCAAAATCAAATCGAATAGTTTGTCGAGCGGAAGATGCGTGGCCAGTTCGCGCCCTGCGGTGATGATCGCCTGCATGTGCCGGCTGCTCTGTTGGCTTCCCTCGCCGATCAGCCCTTGCATGCTCTCCGCGATTGTGGTGACATTGACGGTCGTGGACTCCTCATCCGTGAGCACGACGTCGATGGCCGCGGGTTCGTCGGTCTCGCGGTACACCAGACTGACCCGGCCGGCCGTGATTCGGTCGCCGGAATGTAGAATGCGAGGCTCGGAAATACGTTCGGCGTTTACCAGACTCCCATTGGTGCTGCCCAGATCGCGGGCCACCCAATGGCCGCCGACGTACTCGATCGCCAGATGCTCGCGCGACAATCCCTCGACGCCCGGAAAAGAGAGTTGATTCCATGGCGCGCGGCCAACGCGATAGCTGGCGGCCTCCAGGCGCACGACTGAGTTTTCGCCGTTGGATTCCACCAATAGCTCAGCCGCTGTGCGCACTCCGGCGGCAGGTGTGCCGTCCAGAGAAGATCCCGCCATGGCCTTAGGGTACCCAATGCTAGAGAGTTGCGGTTATCTCGGCAACGGGCGTCATTTGCTGGCGGGCAAACGCCGCCGTAACTCGTCGGTGACGTTCAGCACGACGCGGAGGTGTGTCTCAGCGTTGCTCTCTTGGGATTCGAAGATACCTACTACGCGCCGGCCATCAGGCGAGACGTCGAAACTAGGGAGTCCTCCAGCGCCTCCGAGCCGCCGCGGGGCCCATGCGCGGGGCTGATCTACCAGGAAAGAAGCGCCTTTAACCACATAGTTGGCGACCATGACATGGCGGTCGGCGCTTCGATAAAAAAGTTGGCGCCCATCGCGGGACCAGACCGGATAAATTCCGCCGTCACTTGACACCTGCCACTTTCCATCAGGCGCCGTACTCTCGGGAGAGAATGGTTTAACGTAAACGTCGGCACGACCAGCCGACTCGTCGGAAGAGTACGCCAGCCAGCGCCCGTCGGGCGAGATCGCCGGCGAATACTGTCCGCCCGCCTGACGCCACAAGACGTGCGGCTGTCCCAACTGCAACTCGCCGGCGGCACGCTCCACCCTTACGACGTACAGATCAAGACCCGTATTCGGATCATCACCCGCGAATGCCAGGTACTTGCCATCCGGCGAAAACGAATACGGTAAATAGGGTACGGTATCGAGGTTCGACGATGCCAGACGCTCTACTTTTCCGCTGCCATCCGACCGGACCCAGGCCACGGAGTTGCCAGACTGGAACATGACAAACTTGCCGTCCGGCGTCCAGACCGGAAGCAATTCGGTCTCGGAATCGTCAAAAGTCAACCGCCTCATGTTCCCGCTTTCGAGATCGTAGATCCACAGATGGTATTCCCCACCTTGCGCCACCGAGAAAGCCAAGCGCTTACCGTCCGGCGAGAGTCGCGGTGTTAGATAGGAGCCGGACCGGACCGCGAGCTGTTGAAACTTGCCAGAGGAGTTCAGCCAGAAAGGCATTCGACTGAGTTCTTCGTCGCCTGCGCGATAAAGGAGCGTTCCAGACGGGGAAATCTCGAAAATCGCACCCCGTACTGTATCGGCCGCCACTCGATCCACCAGGAGTACAGGCGGCCCGGAAATCTCCAGCCGGCTCAAGTTGAAAGCAGCGGCGAAGAGCTTTCCGTCCTGGTAGTAGACCACGTAGCCGCCCGTCAGAAAACGCCCATAGGGGCTGTTATCCACCAGAGTTTTCGCCTGCCCGCCACTCTTCGGCAGGACGCGCAGTGAACCGATCGAAGTGCCAGGAATGCCGGCCGTAAACAGCACGCCCCTGGCGTCCGGAAGTACCTCGGGCCAGCGATGACTGGTCACGCCGTGAGACTCGCCGCCCACATTCGTCAGTGGCCGCGGCGTGCCGCCTGAGCTCGGAACTTTCAACAGCCCTCCGGTGCTGTTCAAGGAGGCCACGATCTGACCGTCGTCGCCCCAACTGCCGCCGCGCGCCGACTGAGCGTCGCAGATCGTTACCTGCGCGCCCCCGGTGACCCCGATCTTCCGAAGCTTGCCGCCGGAGAAAAAGGCGACCCATTTCCCGTCGGGCGAGAAGAACGGATACAAAGCGCCCTCGGTACCCGCCAGCGGGACGATCGTGGATTGATCCAGGCGCCGCAACATTAGCTGGTTTCCCTTCAAGAAAACGACTTGCGAGCCATCCGGCGAGATTGCGAGTTGCGACACTTCGTCACCGATGTCGAGGTCGAGTTCAATCAGCGGGCCCGTAGCCACGGGGGATGCGACGCCGCGCCACAAGAACCGAGTGCCTGCCACCCCGGTCGCGATCAGCGCCACTGCCGCCAGTGCGCGAAAGCGCCAAGCCTTCCACATAACTGGACGGCCGACCAGGGAGGGCGGGATTGGCTGCTCCATGGCCCATGCCAGTGCGGCTTTGAGGTCACGGGCACTTTGAAACCGTTGGTCGGGGTCTTTGGCGAGCGACCGTCTCACGATTCGGTCAAGCGGCAGAGCGGCTTCGAGCGGCGCGGGCTCCCGCTCCAGGATCGCCGCAATCACACTCGCCGGGCTCGCTCCGTCGAAAGCCCGTTTGCCGGTGAGGAGTTCGTATAGCACGCAACCGAAGCTGAACAGATCGCTGCGAGTATCGACTTTCTTATTCTGCAACTGCTCCGGCGACATGTACCGTAGCGTCCCTACGATCTCCCCTTGAACCGAGAACCGGTTGGTCTGGTCATCGTCGTCGACGCGAACCGCCTGCGTCGCGAGTCCGAAGTCGAGCAGCTTGATCCCTTGTTTGGTAACAAGGATGTTGGCGGGCTTGAGATCCCGATGAGTGATGCCTTTCTGATGCGCCACGTCAAGAGCATCCAGAATCTGGGCTGCGTACTCGACGGCCCTTTTGAGCGGTAGAGGTCCTTTGAGCATAGTCCCCTCGAGGAACTCCATCACCAGATAATTAGGTCCGACGTCGTAAAGCCGGCAGATGTTGAAGTGATTCAGTGCCGCGATGGCTTTGGCCTCGCGCTCAAATCGCTCAGAAAACCGAGCGGCGGAAATTTTGACGGCGACGATACGATCGAGGCGCGAGTCGCGAGCCTTGTACACCTCGCCCATTCCACCCTTGCCGATGGGAGCGAGGATCTCATACGGGCCGAGTTTCTCACCTGGCTGGAGCGGCATCTAGTTGGTTATTGGCACCTCAATGTCCAGAGGCCTGTTCGCTCCTATTGTGCGGCATTCGGAAATATCAAATAGCGTAACGCAATCGTAACGAAAAAGTGCGCCCAAATAGGGTCGCGAAGGCCTTCGTTTTTCATACATCGTAGTAGAATCAGTGGGCATGGATGAGCTGAGAATCGAATTGATGTCTGGACGTCAGGATGGAATCCGCATCCTTCGCTTAAGTGGTCCGTTCACGCTCACAGGAGTGTTCGAGTTTCAATCCATCTTTCGCGACGGGAATGAGCCGGTCACGCTGATCGATCTAACCGAAGTGCCATATATGGATTCCGCCTCGCTCGGCACACTAATTGGCGTGCATACTTCGTGCCAAAGGCATCAGCGCCGCTACGCCCTCGTGGGTGTTTCCGCACGGCTCCGCACCCTCTTCGAAGTCGGAGGGGTGGATGGGATCCTTGTAACGTATCCTTCTCTGGAGGAAGCTCAGCAGAAATTCGCCGCCTAAGGCCGCTCGAATTGAATTGGGCGAAAACGAGCGCATCAGCTCGATCGCACCTCGTGGCGTACCTTCAGGCCAGCATACGGGTGGTCCTGGCCGATCGCATGAACCTCAATTATGGCTCGTACGATGTTGCTGAATCGGTCCTGGTTTTTTGGGACTGAGGCTCTAAAGATACAGCCGTAGGGGTCGATGTTAGGTTTGACTTAAACCGAAATGCGATGAAGGATCTGAAGGCAATCCGGGTGCTTAGCCTGCTCGCCGCTCTCGGGCTGCTGTATGTCGGGATCGACAGGGTCTTTTTCGACAAGATTGAGGGCGGCGACGCTCTGTCCACCATTCAGAGAATACTTACCATCATCGTTGGTATCTTACTGGGCGCCCTTAGTGCCGGCCTCTTTGTGGCTGCGTGGAGAGGGCGCTTTCCGGTCACCGCGATGGACAGCAACTCCGTTACGGAGAGGCTGCTGGCCCATGCGTTCTGCGCCGCACCCTCGGCATTCGTGTTGGGTGCGTTCCTGGTGCGCACCATAAAGTCCTTGAATGTTCTGGACTTCACGGTGGTGGTCTTGTCCGGAGTTGCTCTTATGGTGGTGCTGTTCTGGACGCGCCTGGCGGTCCGGCGATTAGCCATCGGCGAGATTGCGAACAAGCATGCGGGCCCATTTCTGTGGTCTTGCGTTTTCTTCAGCATGCTTTCCTTCATGTTGGGCATGGCAGTGTCGGGCTATGTTTGGTTCAGCACCGATTTCATGCGGACCGTTGGCGTGGTTTTCTGGGGTGCGATGACGGCGGTCGCGATTTACCCGGTCCGGCGGGATGCGAAACGGCTCGCCGGTGCGGTAGATCAGGGCGACAAGTAAAGCCTGCCACTTCCCTTGCCCCCCTACCGGCCGGTAGACTACAATATGACACCGAAGGCTAACGCGCTCTTTACCGGGCGGTTTACAGGACCCTTTAGTCGAAAGGACCCATCGAAACATGATGCAACGTAGCATGATCCTCGGCCTTGCCGGCCTCGCGCTCTCCGGTTTGGCGCTGGCCCAGTGGAAGCCTAAGGACACGGAGTGGCCCAGCTACAACGCGGACACTATGGGGTCGCGCTACCGGCCGCTCGACCAGATCAACGCTTCTAACTTCAGCAAGCTCGAGGTCGCTTGGAAATTCAAGACTGACAGCATCGGGAATCGTCCTGAATTCAAGCTGGAAGGCACTCCGCTGATGGTGAACGGGGTGGTCTACGCTACCGCCGGTTCCCGCCGGGCTGCGGTTGCGCTGGATGCGGTTACGGGGGAGCTTCTGTGGGTCCACGGCGAGCATGAGGGCGAGCGGGGGGCGAACGCTCCGCGGCAGCTTTCGGGAAGAGGGCTCGCGTATTGGTCGGACGGCAAGGAAGAGCGGATTTTCTACATCACTCCGGGCTTCCGGCTGGTGTGCCTAAACGCGAAGACCGGGATGCTGGTCCCGAGTTTCGGCAAAGGCGGGATGCTCGATCTGAAGCAGTTCGACGATCAGGAAATTTCGGCTTGGAACGATAAAAACGAGTGGGTGCCGGATCTGATCCACGGCGAAATTGGTATTCAGTCGGCTCCGATCATCGGCAAGGATACGATTATTGTCGGCGCGGCGTTTCGTGAGGGCATGACGCCGCACAGCATGCGCAATAACAAAGGATACGCGCGCGGCTTCGACGTACGGACGGGCAAGCGGCTGTGGATTTTCCACACCATTCCAAAAAAGGGCGAAGCCGGGTATGACACTTGGGAAAATGGCTCTGCCGAATACACCGGCAACACCGGTGTGTGGACCCAGGTCAGCATCGATCAGGAACTGGGGCTGGCGTATCTTCCGGTGGAATCGCCCACGGGCGACTATTACGGCGGGCATCGGCCGGGGAATAACTTATACGGCGAGAGCCTGGTTTGCGTCGATCTGAAGACCGGGGCGAAGAAGTGGCACTACCAGTTGGTCCACCATCCGTTGTGGGACATGGATATTTCCTCGACGCCGCTGTTGATGGATATCAACGTTAACGGGAAAACGATCAAGGCAGTCGCGCAGCCGTCGAAGCAGGGGATTCTGTACGTTTTCGATCGCATCACCGGCGAACCGGTCTGGCCGATCGAGGAGCGGCCGGTTGAAGTGGGCACGGTGCCGGGTGAATGGTACTCGAAGACTCAGCCGTTTCCGACCAAGCCGCCCGCTTATAGCCGCAACGGTGTTACCGAAGCCGACCTGATCGACTTCACGCCGGAAATGCACCGGCAGGCGCTGGAAATCGTGAAGAAATACAAGCTTGGTCCGGTGTTCACGCCTCCGGTGGTCAGCAAGCTGGAGGGTCCGCTGGCGACCCTGACTTTGGGGACTGCGAGTGGCGGGACGAACTGGCCCGGAGCGTCCTTCGATCCTGAAACCCACACGGTCTACGCTTACGCTTGCAATGCGTGCTTGACGCCGATCTCGCTGGTGGAATCGACGAAAGACATCTCCGATATGAAGTACATCATGGGCACGGCGGGACGGGCGCCGAGTATCGCGCGAGGTCCCGGTGAGAACGCGGGCGCCGATTCGCCCATGCCGAAGAAAGAAACTGCCGCTCCCGGTGGCGGGGGTGGAGGCGGCGGATACAATGCTCTGAGCGTCAACGGACTTCCGTTGATCAAGCCGCCTTACAGCACGATTTCGGCGATCAACTTAGATCGCGGAGAGATCGTCTGGCGGATCGCGCATGGAGAGACTCCCGACGCGATTCGGAATAATCCCGCGCTCAAGGGCATCAAGGTGGAGCGCACGGGGCAGAACGGCTACAACATCGGCACGCTGGTAACGAAGACGCTGGTGATTGCAGGGGAGGGCGCGGTTACGACTACGGCGGATCATCCTCGCGGCGCGATGCTTCGCGGCTACGACAAAGCGACGGGCAAAGAAGTGGGCGCGGTGTACTTGCCGGCTCCGCAGAGTGGCTCGCCTATGACGTATATGATGAACGGCAAACAATACATCATTGTCGCGGTGAGCGGCGGGAATTATTCGGGGGAATATATCGCGTTTACGCTGCCGGATTCGGATGAGCCTCGGACGTCGGGTACGGGTCGGGTCGGCAGCGGTAGTTAATCTTGAATCGAGACGATTTGGCCGGGCAAGATCGTCTCGATCGCCAGCAAAATCGATTCCACCAGTGGCAGCAGATCCTCGATCTGATTGGTCCGTGAGCGAATTACGATGATCGAAAGTTCTCGGCCGCCAGCGTGCTGTTGGCGAGGTATCCCGTGATCGACTGTTAACAAAATGTCGTAGCCTGCGCGCTCAGCTTCTCGAAGTAACTCGCCGTTACTTTTTCCTTTGAAGCCTGCCCATTCGGAACTGTGCGCCTGGTGAGTGGGAAAACTATGGCGAAAAACGAGTGGCAGGCACTCATCCAGCAAGATCTTCACGCAATGCGAGCGAGAAGGGAGTCCTTCGCTTCCTCAAGCGCCTGAATAGCCATGTCACGACTAACTGTGGGGAACTGCTGCAAGAACTCGCCCAAGGAATGGCCGCCCTCAAGATAGTCGATCAGATTCTTGAACGGAACTCTGGTACCTCGAAAACAGGGGGTTCCGCTCATGATTTCAGGATCGATCACGATCACAGGTTTTGGCATCACAGTTACTATTGTAAGCTCGCGCACGGGCGAATATTCCTGGAAGCCGGCCCCACCAATCGCCCCCTTTGTGCTGAGCCTGTTTTGCTACCCTATTTCTAAGCGAGCTCTTCATGAAACTTAAACGCGCTCTTATTGGCTTCACCGTCCTGGCGGCTGTTGCCGTTTCTCAGGAAATGACACGGTCCGTCTGGGATGGTGTTTATTCGGATGCTCAGGCTAAGGCCGGTCAGGAGCTCTATGCTTCGAAGTGCGCCTCTTGCCATGGCGATCAGCTAACGGGGGGTGAGATGGCTCCTCCGCTGGCGGGGCCTGAATTTATGGCCAACTGGAATGGGCTCTCCGCGGGTGACCTTTTCGAGCGCATCCGCACTACTATGCCAGCGAATAAGCCCGGCAGTTTGAGCCGTGAAGCGAATACCCAAATCCTGGCGTACATGTTCGCTTCCAGCAAGTTTCCTTCCGGCAAGACGGACATGCCGCAGGCCACCGAAGTTCTGAAGACGATCAAGATCGAGTCGGAAAAGCCAACCAAGAAGTAGCCGCTCCCGCCCGCGGGCCGGTGCGTATAAGATATACGAGTGACCCGTACTTTCACCCTCGCACTTCTGCTTCTCTCTCCGGCTTTCGCCGCGGTGCCCACGCCGGAGAGCCACTTCGGCCACAAGATCGGCGTCGATAATGAGCTTCTCGATTGGGACAAGGTGGTCTCCTATTTCCAGGCGCTGGAAAAATCCAGCGACCGTATCAAGTTCAAGGAACTGGGCAAGACGGTAGAAGGACGGCCGCAGATCGCGGTGACCATTTCCTCCGCCGCGAACATCAAGAACCTGGATCATTATCTGGATATCCAGCGCCGCCTTTCGGATCCGCGCCGGACTACGCCAGCCGAAGCCGCGCGCTTGGCGACTGAGGGCAAGACGATCGTGATGATCACTTGCTCCATCCACGCTACTGAGGTTGCGTCGACGCATACCGCGGTCGAGTTCGCGTATCGGCTTTTGACCGAAGATAATCCTAAGTTCAAAGCGATCCTCGACAACGTGATCATCCTTCTGGAGCCTTCGCAGAATCCGGACGGCGTGGACATCGTCACGAAGTGGTACCGAAAGACTCGCGGGACTCCGTTCGATGGGTCAAGTCCACCGGAGCTGTATCACCACTACGTGGGACATGACGACAATCGCGACTGGTACATTTTCACGCAGCCGGAAACGCGCAACACGGCGACGCTGGAGAATCTGTGGCACCCGGAAATCGTGTACGACGTCCACCAGCAGGGCGCGAACGCGAGCCGCATTTTCGTTCCACCATGGATGGACCCGGTGGACCCCAATATCGATCCGATCCTGGCGCATCTGTGCAACATGATTGGCACGGGTATGGCCACCGACCTGGCCGCCGCGGGGAAGACCGGCATCGCCATCAACGCCATGTATGACTTCTGGTCACCCGGGCGTCAGTATCAGGCGTATCACGGAGGCGCCCGCATCCTTACCGAATCCGCTAGCGTGAAGCTGGCCACGCCGGTTACACTGACTGCCGCGGACATCACCGACAATGCATTGGGCTACAATCCGCGCGAGCGCAGTTGGAATTATCTAACTCCCTGGATGGGCGGGACGTGGCGTTTGCGCGACATTATCGACTATCAGGAGATCGCGTGGGAGTCGCTGCTCTATCAAGCCGCCATTCGCCGCAGCGACATGTTGAGCTATTTCTACACTATTAATAAGAACAACGTGGATCGAGCCACACCTTACGCCTTCGTCGTCCCGGTTTCGCAAGAGGATCCGGGTGCAGCCAGAAAGATGCTGGAAACGCTGGCGTTCGGCGACATCGAAGTGGAGCGCGCTTCCGCGCCATTCACGGCGGACGGGAAATCTTACGCAGCGGGCAGCTACGTGGTCAGCATGCATCAACCGTTTTCGGGGTGGGCGAAGACTCTTCTCGAGAAGCAAGAGTATCCCGACTTGAGGTTGTATCCCGGCGGTCCTCCGAAGCGGCCCTACGATGTGACGGCGCAGACTCTGCCGATGCTGATGGGAGTGGATGTGAGCACGGTAAAAGATAAGTTCCAGGCTACGCTTTCTCCTGTCAAACAATATTCCTTTGATCTGAATCATCCCAAGCCTGCTTCGGGTTTCGCGGCTACCGATGTCGACTCGTGGAAACAGGTCGCCAAGATTTGGAAAACCGGCAAGCCCATCTATCGCGACACGGCTACCGGCGATTTTTATCCGTCCAGTGCGGCGGGGCGTAAGGAAGTTGCGGCCCCGCGCGTCGGCATCTATGCCAGCTACAACCCGAGCATGGACGAAGGCTGGACTCGCTGGCTTATGGATGATTTCGGGATCGCATTTAAAACCATGTACAACGCCGACGTCCAGGCGGGCAACCTGCGGCAGCGCTTCGACACCATCGTGATCCCGGATCAGCAGCGCGGCCAGATCGTCAACGGCCACCGCGAAGGCGCTATGCCTCCCGAGTATGTAGGCGGCATCGGCGACAAGGGCGCGGCCGCATTAAAGGAATTCGTCGATCAAGGCGGTACGCTGATCCTTTTCAACCACGCCTCTGAATACGCTACGCAGGATTTAGGGGTGAAGGCGAAGAACGTCCTCAACGGCGTTCAGACTCGCGACTTTTACAGCCCGGGTTCGCTGTTGAACATCAGCTTAGATCCCAAGAGCCCGTTAGCGTACGGCATGCCTGCTCAAATCACATTGTGGAGCGAGCAAAGCCCGGCATGGGACGCTCCGGATTCGGAAGTAGTCGCGCGATATCCGGCGTCGGGGGTCCTGGCATCGGGCTGGTTGTTGGGTGAAAAATACCTGACCGGGAAAGCTGCGCTGTTGGACGTACCGGAAGGGAAAGGCCGAATGATTTTATTCGGTATGCGCCCGCAATATCGCGGTCAGAGTTATCAGAATTTCAAGCTGTTCTTTAACGCGCTGGTTTACCGGACCGGGAGTTAGGGATTTCGGCGCTAGAATGGGATCGAACAGGCGTGCAAGCGCGATTTTATATCGATCCAGCGACAGGGTTGCCGCATATACACAACCACGGCGTGAGCGAAGATGAAGTCATTGAGGTCCTGGACAGAACCCGCCGAGGATAGATCCGGACGGGAAGGCTCCAGGATCGCTCTGGGTCACACATCTTCTGGAAGGTATCTGCGTGTCATCTATGTTCCGGACCCGGAGCCGGACCGCGTATTTGTCATTACCGCTTACGATTTAGCCGGCAAGCCTCTCGCGGCGTTTCGCAAGCGTAGAAAGAAGAAGCACCAATGAGCGAAAAAAAGTTTCCAGCCGATTGGGACGAAAAGAAAGTACAGCGAGTACTCGCCCATTACGAAAGTCAGACTGAGGAGGACGCTGTTACGGAGGATGAGGCTGGGATTCAACCTTCCGATACAGTAATGAACGTTCCCTACGAACTCGTACCCAAGGTCCGTGAACTGATCGCAAAGCGCCAGCGCTAGGGTTACGCGATACATCGTGCGTGGGGGTTCAGTCGAGGAGTGAACCGCATTGACCTAATAATCGGCTTGGCCGGTCTTAGGACTGCCGTAGAACCGATCGAAATACCATGCCCGCTGTTGCCAAATTGTAATAAGAGTCGCGCAACGACTTGTTAGAATAGCGGTGCGCGTGAGAACATCCGCAACAATCTTCGTCCTGGTGGCCTTCGGCCCACTGGCCTTGGCCGGCCCTCCGTTTCAAACCGACGATCCCGAGCCGATCGGTTACAAAAACTACGAGTTCTATACTTTCGGCCTTTTTAGTCAGATCCCGGGCGAGATCGACACTCAAGTGCCGGCTTTCGAGTTCAACTGGGGAGCGCTCCCTAATCTGCATCTCCATATTATTGCTCCACTGGCCGGTTATATTCCGGAAAATGGACAGAAAGCGTTCGGAATCGGCGATATCGAGTTGGGAATTAAATACCGCTTCGTCCAGGAAAACAAGTGGAGGCCGCAAATTGGAACCTTTGTCATGTTTGAGATTCCCACCGGTAATGCCGCGAAGTTTCTGGGAGTCGGCAACACTTGGTATAAGCTGCCGCTTTGGGCTCAGAAAAGTTTCGGTCCTTGGACCACTTATGGCGGCGGCGGTGAGACTCTGATCTCGGCGAAAGGCTATCGCAATTATCCTTTCGCGGGCTGGCTGATTCAGCGCGACCTGGGCAAGAGGCTTACGCTGTCGACCGAGGTTTTTTATCACGGCCCCATCTATACCGATCCTTCTTCCCGCCACGCCACTATGCTCGACGTCGGGGGCTATTACAAATTCCACGGCAACGAGAGTTTCCAGTTGCTCTTTTGCTATGGCCACTCTTTCGAAGGGCAATCGGAAAAGTACGGCTACCTAGGGCTCTACTGGACTTGGGGTGAAAAGAAGCCCGATGCGGATAAACCTACCGCCGGGGCTGCCTTTAATCGGCTCGGCGCTCCGGCTCTATGAGCGACCTGATTTTACTGGCGCATGCTGGATGCGGCGTAATCGGATGTCTCGTCGCGGTCTGGGTCTTTGTAGAGGTGTTGAACGCCAGTCGCGCCAATGCGGCACGAATCCATAAAGCTTCTCTTTTAGTTGCGTTTAGTATGATCGCGGCGGGGATCCTCGGCGGACACTGGTACCTGCACTTTTATCCCGCTGAAAAGGCCATTATTCTCAAAGGACCTTGGCCGTTCGCGCACAACATTTTCATGGAAACTAAGGAGCACCTTTTTTTCATCACGGCGATTCTGGCTTTGCTGCTTCCCATTGCTACGGCAACACGCGAAAACTTGTTTCGAAATCGCGCGGCTCGCAGGATGGCGCTCGCGGTGGCTGCTATGGTCGCGATTACCGGCATGGGCGTCGAGGGCGCGGGTGCGGTGATCGATCATGGGGTCAAGATCGCATTATTACGCGCAAAATGAGTCATAGAACCTCCAGTTTCGCGTTTGCCGCCGCGATTACGGTTGTTTTTAACACGCTTCTCGCCTGCGCCAAAGATGCGTATGCGCCTCTGAATCATTTCATGGATTCGATTCTCGGCCATAACTGGACCACCCAAGGCGCGGCAGACCTGCTGCTGTTTATCGCCCTGGGCTTCATTTTCACCAAGATGGAATTTACGGCCAGAATGAATGCGACGCCGGTTCTAATCGGCTCGGTTGCGGCCTCGGCCCTGGGCTTGTTTTTTTGGTATGTCTTCTTTTAGAACGACCACCGCGATCCCGCGGCGACGCAACGCTTCCCGAGCTGTTTCGCGGCGTCGAGCCTCCTCTTCCACTGCCTGCACGTGGATCTCATCGTCGGTTGCCCGACGGTGCGACTTCGCGTGCAGCAGTTTCGCCGCCACCGCCGAGCCGACTTCGATGATCGCGCCTTCCTCGCTCACCACCCGCAAAAATTCCGGCAGCGTAGCCTGGAGCGCGCGTATCTCCTGCCAATACTTTTTCACTTCACGCATTGGGATCGTCCTTCATGACTCGGGCGATCTCCTGGGCGGCGCGCTCTTTTTCCGATGCGGTCATTCCGGGATGAATGTGCTCCATCCGGATGGCGCCCTGCTGCCTTCGCCCCTGCATCTCTGACGCCACTGAGCGCCTTAGCTCCTCCAGGCCTTCAGTATCCAGCTCGCGCACCAGCGCTTTAAATTGTGCTTTCATGCTCATCGTTCTCTCCGTTCGCCGTAGGATCGTTCCATTTCATCCGCGTTTTCTGAAATCTGGATTGCCATGCGCTTCAATCCGGCGGCATGCGCGAGCAAAGCGCCGGACACGCCTTTCGACAGATCCACGGGCAGCACCATCTCTTCGGTCACGGCGTCGCGCATTTGCCCCAGGACTTTCTCGGCCCGCTCCTGCGCGATCCCTTCTATTGCCCGGGCTCGCGCCATCGCCGCATGCGATTCCGCACGTAGCGCTACGATTTTTCCGAGGGGAATCAGGTGCTCGACGATGCGCTGAATCGCCCGTGTCGCCAACGCGCTCTGATTTTCGATTGCCGCCAGGCCCTGCAAATTCCGAAAATCCGGTTTATCGCCGGACGCCGCCGATTCGACCAGCGTCTCGATGGCGGACTTCGCATTTATCGCCGCTTGCTCGCGCAAATCCTTGGCGTACTGGCTGAGCGTCCGCTCCGCTTTTCGAAGATTTGCGGACCGCTCCTCTGCGGAGCGATGCGCCTCGGCTGCCTCCACTACGCTGGGTTGCGCCTCGGCCAACGCGATCGATTCTTCCACTCGCTGGCGGAGATCGCGCGCCAGCAGACGTTCATCTCCGGTCGCCACGGCCTCAAGAGTCGGCGTCCTGGCGATGTCAAAGCTCATGTCTCGGTTCCTCTGTCGTGGATGTTACGCCTCGCCGTTTCGGTTCCAAGCCGACCGATACTTCAAGTCCTTCAAAAGAGCGGGAATGCGAAAATCTGAAGAGTATGATTTCACTTGACCGATGCCGCGCGATTGCCGCGGGAACCTGGAGCGACGCACTGGACGCCGTGGGGCTGCGTGGCGTGATTTCGGGGCTCACGCTTCGGAGCGGCGGCAGCAGAGTCGCGGGGATTGCGTACACGGTCCAGGAGATCGCCGGCGAATATCCCGTAGAGAGATTCACCATCGGCGACGTTCTGGAAGCAGTGACGGACGATGCGATGCTGGTGTTCGACCTTGGCGGTCAACCAGTTTCCACTTTCGGCGGATTGGCCGCGCTGGCCGCCGTTCAGAAGGGAGCGGCCGGGGTCCTGGTCGACGGCGCTTGCCGGGATGTCGACGAGATTCGAAGCACCGGACTATGGCTTGCCAGCCGGCACGTTACTCCGTTGTCGGGAAAGGGGCGAATTTGTGTGACCGGGACCAACTTGGCGGTCTCGATCGGCGGCATTACGGTGAGTCCGGGCGACTGCATCGTCGGCGACGACACCGGCATAGTCCGCATCCCTGCCGGGCGTTTCGCCGAGGTTTTAGAAATCGCCGAAGATCTGAATGCCCGCGATCAGAAGTTTGCCGAATCGCTCCGCGGCGGTGAATCGTTTCGCTCGGCGGCTTCGCGTTTGCGACACTTGTAGGTTGCTATGACTAATGCCGAACACATCATACGAGCCCTGAAATCGGCGGGCGTTCAGCGCCTGTTCGGGATGCCCGGCGGGGGCGGCAATTCGGATTTGATTGAAGCCGCGCGCCTGGCGGGCTTGCCGTTTTCACTCGCGCATACCGAAACCGCGTCGGCGTTCATGTCGTCGGCGCAGGCGGAAATTACGGGGAGGCCTGGAGCTTGCCTGGCAACGTTGGGGCCGGGGGCGGCGTCGATCATGAACGGAGTCGCGAACGCTTACCTGGAGCGGATTCCGCTGGTGGTGCTGACCGACTATCAGCCGGACGCGACTATGCAGCATCAGAATCTTCCGCAGCCGGAGATGTTTGGGCCGCTGGTGAAGTATACGGGTCACGATATTTGCGCGGCGATCGATTGCGCGATGAGATCGCCGCAGGGGCCGGCGCATGTGGACGTGTCGACTGGGATTACTTCGGACGCGATTCCGGTACGGTCATTCGAAACTGTGGGGAGTCTGCCGAAGTTTGTGAAGGATGCTCGGCGGCCGGTGTTTGTGTTGGGACTGGGAGCGCGGACTGGGGCGATTGCGGCGGCGGTTCGCCGGGCTTCGATTCCGGTATTGGTTACGTACAAGGCGAAGGGCGTCATGCCTGACGCGCATCCGTGGTTTGGTGGAGTTTTCACCAACGGAACGCTGGAACATGAAGTGATGGAACAAGCCGATCTGGTCATCGCGATTGGGCTGGATCCAGTGGAATTATTGCCCAGACCGTGGCAATTTCCGCAGCCGGTGGTGTCGATTAGCGGCTGGGCCATGGATCAGCAGCAGATTCCGCTGGCGGCGGAGGTGATCGGCGACGTCGCGGAACTGATTCCGGCGCTGAAGGGCGATTGGGATCGCGAGGAACTGGCGCGACTGGTGCGGGCACAGCGGGATCGGATGCGTCCTCCGGGAGAAGAGGGCGCCTTGTTGCCCCATCGCGTGGTGGAATTGACGAACGAAGTTTATTCGGGCTCGCGGATCACTGTCGACGCGGGCGCGCATATGTTTTCGGTGATGGCGTTGTGGCCGGCGGAGGAGCCTTGCGGCGTGTTGATTTCGAATGGACTTTCGACCATGGGATTTGCGTTGCCGGCGGCCATCGGAGCGGCGCTGTTCGACCGGGAGAAGCCGGTGGTTGCGTTCACCGGGGATGGCGGATTGCTGATGTGCGTGGCCGAGCTTCGGACGGCCGCGCGTGAAAATCTGCCGGTGCGCGTGATTTGTTTCGACGACGGCGAGCTGACGCTGATCAAGATCAAGCAGGAACAAAAGGGTTTCGAGCCTGACGGCGTGAATATGGGCGACACGGATTGGGTCGCGATCGGCAAAGGGTTCGGTGTGGCGGTGTACCGGGTGGATTCGGAAGAGACGCTGCTCGGGTGTTTGCGGGCGACGGAGGACCATCCTGGGCCGGTGCTGATCGCGGCGAAGATTAGTCCATCCACTTATGAAGCGACGATGCAGGCTCTGCGAGGTTGAATGGTAACGAAGCGGCTGGCTGAAGTGTTGGCACAGACTCGGGAACTGCCGGAGGCGGTTCTCGCGGATACGCGGCGCGCGGTGCTGGATTGGCTGGGATCGGCGCTGGCGGGGTCCATCGAGCCGCCGGCGAGGATGGCGCAGAAGGTCGCTGCCGGGCTGGGAGTGTCGAATGAGGCCACGGTTTTTTCGGGCGGGCGAGCTTCGGCTGCGGTGGCGGCGCTGGCCAACGGAGTTTCGTCGCACATTTTGGAATTCGACGATGTGCATAAGGGCTCCACTTTGCATGCGGCGGCTCCGGTGATTCCGGCGGCGCTGGCGGTGGCGGAGCGGGAACACGCGGATGGGAAGGCGTTTCTGATCGCGGTCGCGCTCGGGTATGAAGCGGCGCTGCGCGTGGGCGAGGCGGTGAATCCTAGCCACTATCGATTCTGGCATCCAACGGGAACGGCGGCAACTTTTGGGGCCGCGGCTGCGGCGGGATCGATCCTAAAGCTGGATGCGGCGCAGATGCTGGATGCGTTGGGCACGGCAGGGACCCAGGCGGCCGGGCTCTGGGAGTTCAATGCCGACGGGGCAATGAGCAAGCATCTGCATCCGGGAAAAGCGGCGTTCAACGGAGTGCTGGCGGCGGATCTGGCTCGCGTGGGATTTACGGGGGCCACGCGAATTCTGGAAGGCGAGCGCGGATTCTTTCGCGCCACCAGCGAATCGTATGATGCATCGCGGATCACGGACGGGTTGGGCGAGCGGTGGAAGATCGGCGAGAACTGCTACAAGATGCACTCGTGCTGCGGCCATACGCACACGGCGATTGACGTCGCGTTGGAATTGCGGGGCGGAGAGGTCGCGTCGGTCGAGATTGAGACTTACGGGCCCGGATTTGAGATCGTCAAGGAGATGAATCCGAAGACTCCATATCAAGCGAAGTTCAGTATTGCTTATTGCGTGGCGGTCGCGCTGCTGGAGGGGCGCGTGGGTCTCGCGCAATTCGAGGAGGATCGGGTGCGGCGTCCGGAGATTGCGCGGATGCTGGAGAAGACTCGCGTAACGGTGGATGAGGGGCTGACGGCGAAGTATCCGGCGGCTTGGCCTGCTCGGGTTACGGTGAAGTTCGCGGATGGACGCGTGGTGAGCGGCGCTAGCGATTTTCCGCGAGGGAATCCGGAGAATCCGGCGTCGACGGGATTGCTGGAAGAAAAATTTAGAGGGCTGGTGGGCGCGCGATTCGGTGAAGACGTGGCCGAGTTGGCTTTGGCTCGGGTGCATGCGATGGATACTTGCGCGGATATGGCTCGGGCGTTTTCTGATATCTTGCGGACAGGAAAAACATGAGCCGCTGCTTTGAAGACTTCGAAGTTGGGAGCGTGATCAAGCATCCCTTGGGTCGCACGATCACGTCGACCGACAACACCTGGTTCACGCTGTTGACCGTGAATACGAATCCGATTCATTTCGATGCGCATTACGCATCGCAGACGGAGTTTGGGCGTCCGCTGGTGAACTCGACACTGACGCTGGCGCTGGTTACGGGGTTGTCGGTGGCGGATATTTCGCAGTATGGAGTGAATCTCGGTTGGGACGAAGTTCGGATGCCCGCGCCGCTGTTTGAAGGAGACACCGTCTATGCGCAGACGGAGGTTTTGAGCCGGAGAGAATCGAAATCCAGGCCCAATATGGGGCTGATCGAGATTCAGACTACCGGGTTCAAACAAGACGGCACGGTGGTGATTCGTTTTCGAAGATCTATTTTGATTTATAAACGTGGATTTGTGCCGGAGCGGCCGATCCCTGAGGTGAAAAAATGACTTCTGCACAGTTGGATCTTGCAATCTTGAAGCGCATCGAGCATTCCCATAAGAAAACCTTTGAGCTGCGCACGCCGATCGATGGGTCGGTGTTCGGGGTGGCTCCGGATTGTGGGGCGGAGGATGCCCGGAGGGCCGCGGATGTCGCGTATGAGGCGTTTGCGTCCTGGAAGATGACGACGGCTTATGAACGGTCGGCGATTCTCAAGAAGTGGAATGCGCTGATCGGGTCGCATGAAAACGAGCTCGCGCGGCTGATGGCGTTTGAGATGGGGAAGCCGGTGACCGAGGGGCTCGGCGAGATGCGATATGCGATGAGTTTTGTCGAATGGTATGCCGAGGAAGCCAAGCGGGTTTACGGGGAAATGATTCCCAGCCAGTTCGGGCATAAGCGCATCATGACTCTGCGCCAGCCGAGCGGGGTCGTGTATGCAATCACGCCTTGGAATTTTCCAGCGGCGTGTGTGACGCGGAAAATCGCACCGGCGCTGGCGGCGGGTTGCACGGTGATTTTGAAACCGGCGGAACAGACTCCGCTATCGGCGATGGTGCTGGCTGCGCTGTGGGAAGAAGCCGGCGGACCGAAGGGGACGCTGCAAGTGTTGACGGCGCTCGACCCGGTGCCGGTTTCGGATCCGCTGCTGGACGATCAGCGAGTGCGGGTGTTGACGTTCACGGGCTCGACTTCGGTGGGGATGCACTTGTATGCGCGGTGCGCGAAGACGATGAAGCGGCTGGCGCTGGAGTTGGGCGGGCATGCGCCGTTCCTGATTTTCGGCGACGCGGATATGGATGCGGCGGTGCGCGAAGTGGCGGCGTGCAAGTTTCGCAATGCGGGGCAGACTTGCGTGTGCACGAATCGAATTTATGTGCAGGAGAAAATCGCGGAGGAGTTTACGGCTCGGCTGGCTCGGGTGGCAGAGGGGCTGAAGGTGGGAGATCCGTTGCAGGCGGACACTCAAGTGGGTCCGCTGGTGAATGGGGACGGGCTGGCTAAGGTGGAGTCGCACATGCGGGATGCGCTGGCGAAGGGAGCTCGGGTGGTGACGGGCGGCGAGGGGCAAGGCGGGATGTATTACAGGCCGACGGTGATCACGGGGATCGAGCCGGGGATGCTGCTGATGGAAGAAGAGACCTTCGGGCCGGTGGCGCCGATCATCAAATTTCGCGACGAGGCGGATGCGATTCGGATGGCGAACGATACTCCTTACGGGCTGGCATCGTACTTGTGGACTCGTGATCTGGGGCGGGCGATACGGGTGGGGGAGGCGCTGGAGTATGGAATCGTGGGGGTGAATGACGGGGTTCCGTCGACGGCGCAGGCTCCTTTTGGGGGGGGAAGAATTCGGGGTTAGGCCGAGAGGGTGGGCGGTTGGGGATGGATGAATTTTTGGATGTGAAGCATTTGTCGATTGGGTTGCCGGGGTGAGTCCATTGAATGATCGATCCAGGTGACATCATCGCGCGGCGCAGGTTCCATGTTGCTGGGGATCCGACGCAGGAACTGATTGTCGCGATCGGCCTGCCTCTCCGTGATGTAACTGGTTACTATCGTTGCGATTACGAGATCGAAGGGGCGGGTGACTGTCGCGTGACTCACATCACTGGGGTCGACGAGGTCGGTGCCCTCATCAACGCGCTCTTTATGATTGGGAGCTGGATGGTTGGTGTGAACACAGCCTCGTATAAAGGGCTGCTTCGATGGGAGGGTGGCGGAGAAGATGGCGATCTTGGGTTTCCCACAATCGAGGGAGGCTGGAGACGCCCAGACGGCGGCTGAGATGTTGACGGTCGACATGGAGATGGCGAGCTTTCGGATTATCGTTTGCCGAAAACACTGCGTGCGCAGTGCAATCTAAGTTGTTCACGCTTTGGTGTGTCCGTGTTTTCCGAGATCGGTCGGTTCACGTGTTTGTTTAGATCTGTCTGCGAATCGGCTTTGACCGCTCCCTATGGTCGCGGCTCGTGGGATTCGCTGCTTTGTACGGTTGTGAACATGGTGATGCGGCGTCGGGGCCCGATTTCTTCTGACAGGATAGTTTGAAGAAGGAGCGCAATGCTGAGGTTTATCGCGACGGGACTCGTGGGGTTGGGACTTGGATTCTCCGGTCGGGCGGCTGCGCAGACTCCGTGCTCCGGATTGGACGGTGCCAAGCCTGTGGCGGCGCTCGAATACTTGCAGCGCGATCGCTCGACGTTGAAAGCAGCATGCATTAAACAAGCGATGCTCAGGATCGCTCTCGAAACAGATCGAAAGACTTTTGATCGTTACGCGGAGGCGGTCAAGACTCTGGTGGGATATCTTGACTATCGTTTTC
>CAVPKR010000066.1:0-31048 GCA_963705675.1 Terriglobia bacterium | reverse complement strand
GGCCTTCGTGATCGGCGATCCGGTCCGGCTTCGCGCGGCACTGGAAAACCTGATCGACAACGCGGTGAAGTTTACCGAACAGCGGCAGCGTCACACTCAAAGGCCGCGCCAGCGCCGAGCCCGAAAGGCCGCGGTCGGCGTCGCCTTCGCGGTTTCCGACAGCGGCATCGGGCTGACGCTGGCCGAGATCCAGGCGTTTGTTTCGGCCGTTCTCGCAGGCCAATGTCAGCATCGCGTCGCGGTTCGGCGGCGCCGGACTGGCGCTATCCTCGGTGAAGCAGCTTGCCCGCGCGATGGGAGGCGATATCGCGATTGCGCCACGGCGCGGCGGCGGCACCACCTTCACCCTGACCGTCGTGCTGGCGCGGCCGAAGGGGTCGGTGGCGATCATGTCGGGTTCCGACGCCGACGCGTCGCCTGACCAGGCCCGCGCGCTCCGCGTCCTCAGCGTCGAGGACAATCCGTTCGGCCGCGTCGTTCTTAACACGATCCTGACGGAGCTCGGCCATCCACGCGGAGTTCATCGGGCAGGGGGACTATTCGAAGCTGGCCGTCGTCTGCCGGGTTCGATCCGACGGCCAAGACTCACAGCCTGACGATTCCGTTGGACATGGCGGTCACCGGCGACGGGGCCAAGCTCTATCTAGCTGCGTTTGGTTCGAGCGAAGTTGGCGTGTTCCACACCGGATCGCTTGAGGATGACAGTTTCGACCCGGTGACGGCTAGCGCGAACTACATTCATTTGAGTGGAGGCGGGGTGAGCGGCGTGGTGCTGGACGAGCCGCGGCACCGCCTGTACGCGATGACCCGGTTCGACGATTCGGTTAAGACCGTCGATCTGACGACGGGCATGGAAGTGAACGGATTCGCACTGCCGAATCCAGAGCCTCCTTCGGTGGTCACAGGTCGTCCGATGCTGTACGACGGCATCAATTTTTCGGGCAACGGCGAGGCGACTTGTGCGAGTTGTCACGCTTTTGGAGATATGGACGACCTGGCATGGGACTTAGGGAATCCCGACAATACGGTGACGGAAAGCCCGATCCCGATTAACCTGGGTGTGCTGCTCCAATTCCTGATCGCTACAGGCGCGACCGGAGTTTCGACGCCCATTAACGGGTCCAACCATCCCAAAGATTTTCATCCGATGAAGGGGCCATTCACGACGCAGACGCTGAGAGGCCTCAAATATTCGGGCGCGATGCACTGGCGCGGCGATCGGTCGACCGGCCCGATGGGGACCGATCCGTTCGACGCCGAAGTGTTGTTCAACAATTTCATCGTGGCGTTTCAGAGTTTGATCGGGAGCCCGGTTCAGCCGTCGCCGGCGCAGATGCAGCAGTTCACCGATTTCCAGTTACAGGTGTTTCCGCCGCCCAATCCGGTGCGCAATCTGGATAATTCTTTGACCGCCGCACAACAGCGGGGGCTGGCTTTTTATTCGGGCACGCGGCCTTCGGATGGCGTCAACTCGACGTTGGCGAATCAACTTTTCGGACAATCGTCGTTTAGCTGCAACGGATGCCACGTGCTGGATCCTTCGAGCGGATCTTTCGGTACAGGCGGCAACCAGAGTTTCGAGGGGCTGCCGCAGGTGGTGAAAATCCCTCATCTGCGCAATGCGTACGCCAAGATTGGGATGTTCGGGAATCCGGCGGTCAGCTTTTTCGATCAGCCCGACAGCGGCCAATCGGGTGACCAGGTGCGTGGATTCGGCTTTACGGGGGACGGTCCACCGATACGATTCTCCGGTTTCTGAGCGCGGCAGTGTTCCGTCCAACGCCGAATTCGGGATTCCCGCAACAGAATCCGGTTGGAACGCAGCACGATGTGGAGCAGTTCGTACTGGCATTCGATTCCGATCTCGCGCCGATTGTCGGGCAGCAAGTGACGTTGAACAGCATGAACGTGTCGTCGGCCGGGCCGCGAATCGATCTGCTGATCCAACGCGCGGGTGTTCCGTTTGTGTCGAAAGCGCTGAACGGGACGACGACGGAGTGCGATCTAGTGGCTCGCGTCGTGGAGCACGGGCGAGTGATGAGCTTCCTTTATGACCCAGTGGCGGGCAATTTTACCCCGAGTGACGGCTCGGCGAGGGTCCCCGATGCCGCGCTACGGACGCTGGCGGCAACTCCGGGGCAGGAAGTGACTTATACGGCGGCAACGCCGGGATCCGGGATGCGGCTGCTGACCAGCCAGTGATACCGGTCACTGCATTTATTCACTTTTCTGGTCGATAGGAAGGTGGATGCGGCCTAAAGCCCGAAGTCTGTCGATCCTCTGCCTGCTGATGATTCCCGCCACGCTGTTTTGCTGGCGGAATCGCGACGTGCCGAATTTTGGAAGTTTCCATGACGACGGGATGCTGTATATTTCCGCCAAGAGCCTTGCGCAAGGCTCCGGTTATCGGATCGTCAGCCTGCCCACCAGCCCCAATCAAACCAAGCATCCTCCGCTCTATCCGCTTTACATGTCCTTGGTCTGGGCTATCGATTCACACTTCCCCGGAAATTTACGCTTGGCGACGTTTTTTAACTGGCTGATTCTAGTCGCGATGTTGGGACTGACCTGGACTCTCTACGGACAATGGGGCATTCCCTATCGGCGGAAGGTCTTGTTGACGGCTCTGGTTGCGGTCAATCCGTACGTCTTGGTGCTGGGTACCTCGATCCTTTCCGACATCTTTTTTACGTGCTTCGTGTTGATCACGATGATTCTGATTCGCCGGGAGTCGACCGCCGCGATTCTGCTGGCCGGGTTCACGGCGGCATGCGGCTTCTATGCCCGGTCGGCGGGCATCGCGTTAATCGCCTCAGTGCCGTTGTTCTTTCTCTGGAGAAAGGATTGGCGACGCGCGCTGGTGTTTTCAGCAGTGGCCGGCCCCGCGGTGATTGCCTGGGCGCTATGGACGGCGACTCACCATCGTCCGACTACCGACCCGACGATGTTGTTTTACACCGACTACGTGGGGTACCTGCTGGCCAACGTCGATCGCACGAACTTCGCGTCCTTTGTCTGGAACAATCTCGATCAGATCGTCTACAGCATGGGATCGTTAATCCTGCCAAAGGTAATCGAGATCCTGCCGCTGAAAATCCTGACTGAAGTCATCGGGATCGCGATGCTTTCCGGGACTATCCGGCTGGTTCGAAAAAACATCGGCCTGGATTACTTCTTTCTGGTTGCCGTCAATATAGTTCTGCTCACGTTGTGGGTTGGGCCGCCGACGGAACGGCTGGTGGTGCCGCTCTATCCGCTTTTGATCGCCGGGTTTGTGACGGAACTGGAACATCTCGGCAACCTGGTGCGCTCGTCATTGAAGCACCGGGACGTGTCCCAACGCGTCGCCGGCGCACTGATGGGAGCGATGGCCGGGGCCGTCGTCGCCGGGGCCCTGAGTCTGCAGTTATATATGTCGTTCGCGCCGGCGGACGAGGAGCACTCGGTTCTTTCGAGCCGGCGCGCGGACTATGAATGGATTTCCGCAAACCTGCCTCGCGACGCCAACGTGTTTTCTTATGACGATCCCTTGCTTTATCTTTATACGGGACACCACGGCAACTCCCTGCCTCTGCCGATCCGGTGGTGGTACCCGCAGAAGGATCACATACACATGGTGAACGCATTTCGCGATCTTGGCGCATATTGCAGGGCTCGCGGGCTCCAGTTCGTCTACTTAACTAAAGAAGACTTATCCCGCGAAACCGACGACAACGACCGGAAGGCAGTCGAGCAGTTGGTACAAGCGGACCCCAGCCTGACCCTGATCCATAAAGCGCAGCTCGGAGTTATCTATCAAGTCTCGCCTGAGCCGGAACAGCGCGCCTCGCAGTAAGCCGGGCCATCTCCAGAGCGAGGCATCGGTAAAGCGCTATAGAGCTGCGATGGTAGGATTGAGGGTAGACGGTCATCGACCGGCTATCTCGCGTTCCCAGCATGGTCGACATTCACAGCCACATTCTGCACGGCATGGATGACGGCGCGGCCTCTTTCGAGGTCAGCCTGGAAATGGTGAAAATGGCCGCCGCGGCGGGGACGACCGATATCGTTGCAACTCCGCATGCCAATAGCCGCTACAATTTTCAGCCGGAGCTGATTGCCGGGCGTATACAGGAATTGCAGAGCGCCGCCGGCGGCGGGATCCGGATTCACCGGGGCTGTGATTTTCATTTGTCGGCACAGAATCTTGAGTGGGCGTCGCGCGAGCCCACGCGGTTTTCGATCAACGGGCTCAATTATCTGCTAGTGGAGTTCCCGGATTTTTCGCTGTTTCAAGGGATCGAGCAGGTATTCGATGGCCTGAAAGCGGTTGGATTGACGCCGATCGTGACGCATCCGGAGAGGAATCCTCATCTGGCGAAGGATCTTCCCAGGCTGCGGCGCTGGGTGGCGGACGGGATTCCGTTACAAGTTACGGCGCAGAGTGTGACCGGGGAATTTGGGGCGGAGCTGGCTCGATGGTGCGTGAAGGCGATTGAAGAAGGATTGGTTCATTTTATCGCGAGCGATGGCCACGATACCGTTCGCAGGCCGCCTAAGATGGATGCGGCCAGGAGCTTTCTCGAAGCGGAGTTCGGAGCGGAATATGCGGAATTGCTGGTGGACATCCATCCTCGCGCGGTGATTGAGGGGCAGATGATGGAGGTCCGTCCCATTCCTCCGGCTCGGCGGAAGTCGAAAAAATGGTTTCGTTTCGGGAGCTGACGTGATCGAGGCGCGACAGAGTGAATCGATTTTTCGGGCTCTCGACGCTTTCAAGATCGAGCTGCCGTCGTGGGGATTCGCGAACACCGGGACGCGATTCGGCAAGTTTCTTCAACCCGCGGCGGCCGGCACGCTGGAAGAAAAATTCAATGATGCGGGTGAGGTGCATCGCTGGACCGGGGCTTGCCCCAGCCTCGCGCTACACGTGCTGTGGGATTTGCCTAATGGCGTGAAGGACGTCCTTCAGGTTCAGCAATACGCCGCCAAGAGCGGAATCCGTGCCGGGTCCATCAATCCGAATCTGTTTGAGGACCAGAGCTACAAGTACGGATCGTTTGGAAATCCCGATCCCGCGGTTCGCAAGCAGGCACTCGATCATGTGGTCGACAGTATCGCCATCGCGGAGCGGCTGGGCAGCCGGGATTTATCGCTGTGGTTTGCCGACGGATCGAACTATCCGGGGACCCAGAACTTTCGTCATCGGCGGAAATGGCTCGAAGAGGGCCTGAAAAGCGTCCATTCGCGCATGTCGAGCGAGCAACGGATGTTGTTGAGTACAAGCCTTTCGAGCCGGCTTTCTACCATACCGATATTGCGGATTGGGGGATGGCATTGCTGCTGGCGCAATCGGCGGGATCGAATGCGCGGGTCCTAGTGGATACCGGGCACCATTATCAAGCCCAGAATATCGAACAGATCGTGGCCTGGCTACTGGACTTGAACATGCTGGGAGGCTTCCACTTTAACGATCGCCGGTATGCCGATGACGACCTCACCATGGGGTCGATCGATCCGTATCAGGTTTTCAGAATTTTCAATGAGATCCTGCATTTCGAATGGGAAACCGGGAAGCGGCAGGCATCGCTTACATGATCGACCAAAGTCACAACTTGAAAGACAAGATTGAGGCGATGATTCAAACCGTCACTTCGGCGATGGAGTTGTACGCGAAGGCGGTTCTGGTCGATCGGGAAAAACTGGCGAGTTGTCAGGAAAAGTGCGCCCTGATAGATGCCGAAAGCTGCCTCAAGGATGCCTTTTCCGCGGATGTCCGGCCGATCCTGCGGGAATGGGCGGAGTCTAAGAGCCTGCCTGCAGATCCGCTGGATGCATTCCGGCAAAGCGGGTACCTGGAGCGAATCACAGCGGAGCGCAGCGAAAGAAATCGGGCTGGCGCGTCGAGTTACGCCTGATCTGCTCTCAATCGGCAAATCTTGCTGGGCTCAAGAGATGCCTGCCTCAATAACTCTTGCGCCCTCAACAACGGCAAACTGCTTGCTCAAGAGGCAATGGGAAGCAGGAAATGAAAGACAGCGCTCAGGCAAAATCGAAGGCGTATGAGATTTTTATCGCGGAGGCCAACCCGGCGGATGTTCTGCTGGTTCGTGAAGCCCTTCGAATTAGTGGACTTCCCGCGAATTTGCATGTGCTCAAAGACGGCGAGCAGGCGGTGAAATTTATCGATCGGGCGGAAAAAGACCGGACCCTTCCGAATCCGGAGCTTTTTGTCCTGGACCTTAACATGCCTAGAATCAACGGCGACGAGGTGTTGGCGCACATTCGGCAAAGTTCGCGATTCGCCGATACTCCGGTGGTGGTTCTGTCCTCATCGCAGTCGCCTGCCGACGCTTTGAAGTCCAAATCTCTGGGCGCCCGCCGTCACCTCCGAAAGCCAAGCGACTACGATCAATTCATGCTGCTGGGCGGGGTGATGAAAGAAGTCCTGAGCGAGCACCGCCAGTAGCCTGCTCGCGCGGTGGTTTAAATCGTGAGGGACGCGAGGCGGCGTTGCAGGAAGTCCTGCTCGATGCGGTTGGTAGTCAACTCCAAAGCCCGGCGATAGGCGCGGGCCGCATCCGCGAAACGATTCATTCTTCTGAGAATATCGGCGCGCGCGGCGTGGAACAGATAATAATGCGTCAGTTCGCCGGATGCGCCCAGAGCGTCGATGCGCTGGAGGCCCTGCTCAAATCCGGCGCTCATCGCAATCGCCACGGCGTGATTCAGCGCGACCACGGCCGTGTTGTTGAACTCCACCAGGCGCTCATAGAGGTGGGCGATTTGATTCCAGTCTGTGGCTTGCGCGTCCTTGGCTTCGGCGTGCAGCGCCGCGATGGCGGCTTGAAGCGGATAGGGACCCGCCGGGCCCGCGCGTAGCGCTCTTTCCACCAGTTGCAGCCCTTCCGCGATCTCACTTGAGTGCCACAGCGACCGGTCCTGCTCATCGAGCGTAACCAATTGCCCGTCTTCCAGGCGCGCATCCCGGCGCGAGTGATGCAGGATCATGAGCGCCAATAGACCTATACTTTCCGGCTGGCCTGGAAGCAATTCACAGAGCAGCCGGCCCAGGCGAATCGCTTCGGCACACAGATCGCTCCGCACCAGTTGTTCGCCGGCGGTGGCGACGTAGCCTTCATTGAAAATGAGGTAAATCACAGCCTGGACAGAGGCGAGCCGCTCCGGTAATTGAGCCGCAGCCGGGATTTCGTAGGGAATGCCCGCTTCCTGAATCTTGCGTTTTGCGCGGACCAGGCGCTGCGCGAGGGTCGGCTCCGGCAGCAGAAACGCCTTGGCGATCTCCGCTGTACTGAGGCCGCCCAGAGTGCGCAGCGTCAGTGCGATCTGGCCTTCCTGGTTCAGCGCCGGATGGCAGCAAGTGAAAATGAGGCGCAGGCGGTCGTCCGAATCATGCATAAGCGGGTGGTCGAGCGCGAGATCGGCGGGCAGAATCACGGTCTGAGATTCGTATCGAAAGGCCTCCTGCTTTTCGATTTTGGTTCGATCCCGGCGGACCTGGTCGATCAATTTGCGGTGGGCGGCGGCCGTGATCCAAGCGCCGGGGTTTTGGGGAATCCCTTTATCGGGCCATGCGGCGAGCGCGGCTGCGAAGGCCTCTTGCATGGCTTCCTCGGCGCGGTCGAACGATCTGGAAATGCGAATCAATGTCGCGATGATTCGTCCGGATTCCTTCCGGAACACGGCCTCCACGGCGGCTCTGGTATCGGGAATCAAGGCCGCCGCGGCAGGTCGGCCACCGGCCGGATCTCGATACAGCCGTCGGAGCCCTTGCAGCCGCTGGGAATTTTCTTGGCCCACTCCATGGCTTCGTCCAGGTCCCTGCACTCCAGAATGTAGTAGCCGGCGAGCTGCTCCTTGGTCTCGGCGAAAGGACCGTCGAGAGTGATTGCCTGGTCCTCCTTCATACGTACCGTAGTGGCTGTCGAAGTGGACTTCAGGCCCTCCACTGCCAGCAGCTTCCCTTGATTCCGGGCCTCCTGCATGACGGCCCAGTGCCGGCTCTTCAGGCTCTCAATCGAATCGGGAGGCGGACCCTCCGGCGTCTCCTGAGAATAGATCAGAAACATGTAGCGCATGCGGATTCTCTCCATTTAATCAGAATGCGGTTCGATTTGAGAGTGAGGGCCGCAGATCGACGCCGATAAACATCGGGGTGCGTCTGCGGCCGAACCGCTTTTCAGCATCCTGCTAAGAGAATGTCATGATGGGGCGCACTTCGATGGAACCGTACTTCGCGCCTGGAATTTTCTGCGCAATGGCCGCGGCTTCCTGAATATCAGCGGCCTCGATCAAATAGAAGCCGCCGAGCTGTTCTTTGGTTTCCGCGAACGGCCCATCGGTGGTCAGATTCTTGCCATCGCGCAGCCGGACCGTTTTGGCGGTGCTGGTCGACTGAAGAGCGTTCCCTCCTTTGATGGCGGAAGAAAACTCCTTTCCGAAGGCCTGATAGCCGGCCATTTCACCAGGGTCGTACCCCTTGGCAAAGCGCGTCTCGTCGCTATAAATCAGCAGTAGATATTGCATGTTGGTTCTCCTTTTTCGTTCAGTTTAATTTGCCGGAAACTTTGGATCCGCTTTCACTTCGAGGATCTGTTGAGTGTGGCGGGCGCTGTGGGCGGCAACCGCCAGCACCCATTCATAGCCGTCGAGCGGCCCAAAAATAAGATGATTAATCGCGTGCCCGCGAAGGTCCGGAGTGGACTTGAGCAGCGTTACCGTTTCCACCCGACCGGCGAGAAAATGCTGGAGCGCTTCGGCGGGCGTCCAGCGTCCCGTGGGGACCGCCTCGTCCGGAGCCTTGAATTTTGTAGAGCGATCCTCAGCCTTGTCCACGATCATCGCGTCCACACGGGACAGGTCACGGCCGGGACTGGGCGCTGGCGATCTTCCGATATTCGCCAGAACCTTGTTGGACACCAGATCCTCGATCAAAGCCAGGTGTTCGACCACCTGGGCGATCGACCAGCGGTCCGGCGCCGGTTGGAACTTCCATTGCGCCTCAGATAATCCGCTGACGGCGGCGACGACTCCATCGCAGCTATCGGACAGAAGCTTGAGCGCCTGGTCGCGCTCCGCCGGAGTGAGGCTTTGGCCGGACGCCGCGATGGTCGCGCAGGCAGCGGCGCCAGCGGCCAGGACAACTTTGGAGAATTGGGTTCGGATGTTGTTTGTCATGGGCATCTGCCTGTACGACGGTCCAGATTCTCCAGATCGACAATGTCCCGCGATATTTTTTTCGGATCGGGTTCACGCAAAATTAGCGCTGAACCGACGGAAAGGGCTCGCCGGGCTTGGCGTATCGGGTCAGGACTTCGTCCGCGGCGCCTTGATCGGTTAAACGGCCGCCCACCAGGAGGATGGCGCGGTCACACAATTCTTCGATGATGGTGGAGTCGTGGCTGACAATCACCAGCGTGCACCCGTGTTCGACGAATTGCTGGATTTTCCGCCTGCATTTCTCGCGAAACGCCGCGTCGCCCACCGCGAGCGCTTCGTCGACCAGCAAAATATCCGGCTCCAAATGCACCGCGACCGAGAATGCCAGCCGCATGCGCATGCCGCTCGAATAGAGCTTTACGGGGATGTCGATGAACGCTTCCACCTCCGAAAACGCCACAATTTCGTCGAATTTCGTACGTATCTGCGCCCGGTTCATACCCAGGATCGCTCCGTTGAAATAGACATTCTCGCGCCCCGACAGCTCGGGATGAAAGCCTGCGCCGACTTCGAGCAAAGATCCGACGTGTCCGTGCAACTCCGCCCAACCTTCGGTGGGGGCGGTGACGCGGGATAGGATCTTCAGCAGCACGGATTTGCCCGCGCCATTGGAACCGAGAACGGCCAGAACCTGGCCGCGTTCCACCTCGAAACTGACGTCACGAAGCGCCCAGCGGCTGCGCTCCTCTCTCAAGGACCGGAGGCGGCCCAAGGGCGAACGGGCGAATCCCTCGATCACTTCATGCATCCCGCGAGCCGGATGCGCGCCGCCGGTGCGAAAACGCTTGCCGAGGCCCTCGACGCGGATAACCGGATGGCTCACATTTCCCCTACGTCGGCCAAAGTGGGTTCTTCGCGGCGGAAATACCACAGGCCGCAAATCAGAAGCAGCATGCCCACCGCAATCGAAACGGCTAGCTCCTCCAGTGAGATTTCGAGCGGCTTGTTGAATAAGGTCCAGCGCCAGCATGCGACTACGCTCACCATGGGATTCAAACTGTACAACAGCCGCCACGCCGGCGGCACGATGTTGACCGGATAAGCGACGGGAGTCATGAAAAACAATAACTGCGTCGCGAACGGCAGCGCGTGCGCGAAATCGCGATGATGTAAGTTCAGCACCGCCAGCCACAGGCCGATTCCGAACGCCACCAGAATCAACAGAAGCAGGCAAAACGGGACCATCAGGATGCTCCAGCCTGGTGGGGTCCGGTAGTAAACCATCATCAGGGCCAGGATACCGGCAGCCACAAACAGATCGATTAATCCACCGACCACCGCCGCCAATGGAAGCAGCAGCCGGGGGAAGTAAGCCTTCGAGAGAAGACCTGTGTTCACCAGGCATAAAGCCGACTTGGTCATCACGTGGGTGAAATAAATCCACGTCACCAGGCCGCTGTAGGCGAACAAAGGGTAAGGCACGCCATCCGTCGCGACCCTCATCCAGCGCCCTGCCAAGAGGTTCAGGACCAGCGTCGTGAGCACCGGCTGCAACACAACCCAACCGGCTCCCACTACGGTTTGGGCATAGCGGATCTTGATTTCCCTCCGGATCAGAGCGTACAGAACCTCGCGATACTCCCAAAGCTGACCCAGATGCAGCAGCGGCCGCTTGGAATCGGGTCGAATGACGATTCGCGAGACCGCCTGCGGGTGGCCTGCGGCGGCTTCGGCTTCTAGTCTCATGCTTGGCTTTGAGTCAAAGCACGCCTCCCAGGGAGTCCTCGCGCTTACTCCGATTGTAGCCAAACCATGTGTATGGTTCCGTTAGGCGACGGGAATCATATTGATGGCGGAGTCGAGCAGTGCCTCGATATCGTGCGAACGCACCGGTCTTGAAAAAAGGTAGCCCTGACCAGTCTCGCAGCCGAGCCGCGTCAATTCCTGGGCTTGTTCTTCTTCTTCGATGCCCTCGGCGACCACACTCATATCCAGCGAATGGGCCAGTTTGATAACGGTATCGACAATCGCGCGGCTGTCGGGGTCCGAATTCATCCTGGCTATGAAGGACTGATCGATCTTCAGCGAATCGAAGTGCAGAGCGCGGAGACAGCTCAAAGACGAGTAGCCGGTCCCGAAATCGTCGAGCTTGAGGCCGACGCCGAGAGTCTGCAATCCGGCGAGCACCTCCCGGGCTCCTTCATATTCAGTGATAGAAGAGCTCTCCGTCAGCTCCAGTTTCAGATCTTGAGGGGCGACACCGGTTTCTTCGAGTACGGCACGAACGCGGTCGAGCAGATACGGATCGGAAAGCTGCTTTACAGACAGGTTGACGTTCATCGTCAGGTGATGCAGAAAACCGAAACGCGTCTGCCAAATCTTCAGTTGCGAGCAGGCCTCCCGCAAGATCCATTCGCCCAGGGGAACAATCAACCCGGTTTCTTCGGCCAGCGGGATAAATTCGACCGGCGCCAGCAGGCCTCTTACCGGGTGCTGCCAGCGCATCAGCGCTTCAAAACCGACGATCTCGCGGGTCTTGAGGTTTACCTTCGTCTGATAGACGGCAACCAGCTCGTCGCGCTCTACGGCGAAGCGAAGGTCGCGGGCGAGATTCAAGCGGCCCTGGGCTCGTTCGAGCAGATCGGCCTCGAACATCTGCCATCGGTTCTTTCCCAGTTGTTTGGCCTGATCCATGGCCAACTCGGCATCGCGCAGGCAATCCTCAGGCCGAGTGTCTGCGGACGCCCTGACGATGCCGATGCTGGCGGTGATGAAGGTGCCTGCGCCGCAGCCTTCGACCGGCTGACGGAGACTGGCAAGAATGTTGCCGGCCAGGTTGGTCAATACGGCGTCCGAGTCGAAGTGTTCCACCAGAATCGCAAACTCATCTGCGCCGAGCCGAGCCAAAGCCGTAAGGGCAGGACCGAACCCAGCTTGCACCGATCGAAGCCGTGCCGCGATTTCGATCAGGATCTTGTCGCCGGTCGAGTTGCCGCAGCTATCGTTGACGATTTTGAATCCGTCCAGGTCAAGCAGCAGGACCGCCAATTCGACCTTGCGCGCCGTAGCCGCCCCGATTCGTTCCAGCATCATATGACGGTTGCCGAGGCCGGTGAGCGCATCCGTGCGCTGGTCAGCACCGCGAGCCTCGCGGTCGGACTTGCTCCTTGAAATCTGAGCCTCGATCCGCGCCGCAACCACGGGCATGTCCACAGGCTTCATCACGTAATCGTTCGCTCCGCCGGTCAGTGCATCGACAATGGTCTTGCTCTGGTCGACCGCGGTCACCATGATCACGGGAAGCTCCGCGGGCGAATAGGTGGCGCGAAGCAGGCGCAATAAGTCCAATCCGCTCATCCCCGGCATCATTTGATCCAGGAGGACCAGGTCGTAATGCGCGTGCTGGATCTTTTCGTAGGCATTGGGGCCGTCCTCGGCGACATCGACGAGGTAACCGCGCCGCTGCAATCGCCGTGAGAGCATGTCGCGATTATTCGCGTCGTCGTCGACAACCAAGAGCCGTTCTTTTTCTGGGGTCAAGCTACCCTCCCGCCACTGCGATAAGCGTTCACGTTGAACATTTCGGCGAAAAGCGGCGCTACGTGAGGGCCTATGAACCATCTCGCTCGCCAGCCATCGGCAGCGACAGCGTGAAAATAGAGCCAACTCCGAATTGGCTCTCGGCGGTAATATCACCATCCATCAGGCGGCAAAATTTACGGCTGATCACCAAGCCGAGGCCGGTGCCGCTATAGCGGCGCGTCGCCGAGGGCTCCAGTTGCACAAAAGCCTCAAATAACTGACCCGTTTTCTCGGGTGGAATGCCGATCCCCGTATCCTGGACCAGCACGGCGCAGTGGTTCGGCTTGCCGGCCAGCGCGGGGCCGACGCTGAGCGTAATAGTGCCGTTTTCCGTGAACTTGCACGCGTTGCTGGCCAAATTGAGCAGGCTTTGCCGAAAGCGGATGTAATCGGCCCATACCCTAGTCTCAGCCGGGGGCATATGCAACACCAGGCGGTTGCCGTTGCTGCGTGCCATCGGCTCGACTATATCGGCTACGTCCTGGATGACGCGGGCCACGCTGACCGCTTCGCGAGTCAACTGGGTCTTGCCTGCCTCGGTTTTGGCATAATCGAGCAGATCGTTCATCAGGTCAAGCAGCATGCGCCCGGCGTTGCGAATCTTGTGGAGATCGCCGCCGAGACCCCCAATGCCGCGATCGTTGCACTCATCATCAAGCAGCTCGCTATAGCCGATGATGGCGTTGAGGGGACTGCGCAGCTCATGTCCCATGTTGGCGAGGAACTGGCTCTTGGCAAGATTCGCCCGTTCCGCCAGGTCTTTCGAGACGAGCGTATCGGCCAGGCGGTCCAGCATCTTGTTGAAGGATTCGGCCAGATACGCGATCTCATCGGCGCCGCTGGGGTCTGCGCGCCGGTCGAGGGTTTCGGGATCCACCTGAGAGAGTAAACTCCGCCAAGCGCCGTAAAGGCTGAACCAGGCGTCTGAATTCCACGAACTGTAGCCATAGGACAAAGGAGAGGCAGAACAGGGAAGCGAAAACAGCGGAGCGTATCGCGGCGCGGGCGGCGTCCTTACTGGGCGTGAGCAACAATGCCAGGTGAACGCTCCCCAGCGGTGGTTCCGCGCTCGATTCCGCCGCCACTGGATAAACCACGTCGAAGATGAGCGCCGAGCCGATCTTGGTTTTTCTAACCACGCCCATGGTTGGGGCCTTTGGGATCATGCTTTCCCGGAAAGAAGGACGCGTCAGCCGGATGGCGGCGCCCTGGCGGCCGGTTATTACGACAAACAAGACATCCTGCAAGCCCAGAAACTCCTCGGCCACGGCTTTTAGCCGCGCTTGGTCACCCGCCAGGAGCGGGAACTGCGCTCGGCTGGCGAACGCTTGGCAGACGTCGGCGGCCTTATGCTCCAGTTGATCGAGTACCACTCCGCGGATCGCCAGGATAAAAAATACCCCGGTGATCACCAGGCTGCACAGCGCCATGGTAACGTTCAACAACAGCACCCGCGTGACGAGACTTTTGCGAAAGCGAGCCGGAAATTGCATAGATTTATTTCAGGGATGAGGTACGATTGCCTGACGGGCTTATCGGCGAGAAGGGCTCCGCTAAGAGTGCGGCCCTAGCCCCTGCCGCGAAGCCGGTCGAGCTCGCGACGATTCCGTTTCGTGGGCTTGCTGTCGTGGAAGGCGTCGAAATGGGGCATATTTTTGCGCTCCTCCAGGACTTTCAGACGCAGCTCACGGCTCGCCTCAGTCTCGCGGTAGAGGGTTTGCGCGACCGCGGCCGGTCCGCGCATTTCACTGAGCAGCAGAACCTCTATCTCGAAGTCGCCGCTATCGGTCTTGACCTGCAACCGGTCGCCGATCGAGACCTCCCGCGCAGGCTTCGCGGTCTGTCCATTGGATACGATCCTGCCGAGCTCACAGGCCTTTGCGGCCAGCGAACGGGTCTTGAAGAAGCGTGAGGCCCACAGCCACTTGTCGATTCTAACCCGGGTCATAGACTTATTCTCCCAATTTGCGATGCTCCCAATTTGCGCTTCGAGGTAATACAATGCAAACAGTAAAAGGAGGTCGAATGCGCTTTCAATCCCTTGGATCTTTGGCCGCGCTGGCCCTGCTACTGATCGTTCCCGCGGGTGCTCAGACTTCAAAAAGCTGGACGCCGCCGCGCACTCCCGACGGACATCCCGATCTCCAAGGAAATTGGACAAACGTCACCCTGACTCCGATGGAGCGGCCCGCCGCGCTCGCCGGCAAGCCGACTCTGACGGATGCCGAAGCCGCGGAATACGAAAAGCATGATGTCGGGAGCAATGATATTGATAATCCCGAAGCGCCGCTGCTGGTCCGCGCGGGCTCGGGATCGGGCGAAACCGCGGTGGGCGCGTACAACAACCTATTCATCGACCGCGGCTCGCAACTGGCGCGAGTGGACGGAGTGAAGCGATCTTCCCTGATCGTCGATCCGGCGGACGGCAAAGTTCCCTATCGCGGCGGCCGGCAGCCGCAGCCGCGCGCCGCGGCGGGCGAAGCTTACGACAATGTGAAAAATCGTCCGCTGAGCGAGCGCTGCATTATCGGCTTCGGGTCCACGTCGGGCCCCCCGATGCTTCCGGTGCTCTACAACAATAATTATCAAATCGTGCAGACGCCGGATTACGTGATGATTATGGTCGAAATGGTGCACGATGTCCGCGTCATCCGCATCAACGGCACGCACAAACCGAAGGACATCACGCCCTGGCTGGGCGATTCGATTGGACATTGGGAAGGCGATACCCTGATCGTCGAGACCACCAATTTTCATCCGGGAAATCGATTCCGCGGCGCTTCCGAAAACCTGCGCATCGTAGAACGATTCAGGCGAGTGGCGGCGGATACCGTTCTGTATCGCGCCACCATCGAAGATCCTGCCATTTATACCAAGGCCTGGACCGTCGAGTATCCTTTCATCGCGACGGCCGAGCACATTTACGAATATGCCTGCCATGAAGGCAACTACGCGATGACCGACATCCTCGGCGGGGCTCGCAAGGCCGAGGCGGAAGCGACGAAGAAGTAGCGAGATCGAGCTCTATCGGGGCGCGCGCATCGTATAGACTTCCAGATTCCCGTCGCGGTCGCTCGAGAACGCGATCCATCTTCCATCGCGGGACCAGGATGGCCACAAATCCTCGGCCGGATGCCTTGAAACATTCACGAGATTACTTCCGTCGGCGTCCATGACATAGATATCGCTGGTGCCGTTGCGCCCGCTGGAAAACACGATGCGACGCCCGTCCGGAGACCAAGACGGACTCCCGTTTCCATCCGGAGCGTGAGTCAGGTTCACGGGATTCGACCCGTCGACGCCCATCACATAGACCTCGTAAAAGCCAGTCCGGTCGCTGGTGAACGCGATTCGCTTCCCATCCGGGGACCATGCCGGGGATTCATCTTTCCCCTTGCCGGAGGTGAGCGCTCGTGGTCCCGCGCCGTCTGCTCCCATCATCCAGATATGTTGCCCGCCCTCGCATTGGCAGGAAAACACCAAACTTCGCCCGTCAGGCGACCAGGAAGGGGCCAGTCTATCGCGCTTACCGTTCGGACCGGCGCGATTACCGTTCGGATCTGGCACCCGCATAGCCGCGCCGCCGGATGCGGACATGACGTAGATGTCGCGACGGCCGTTTCGATCGCTGACGAAAGCGATTCTTGCGCCATCCGGCGACCACGCAGGCTCGAAATCATTGGCGGCATTCTGGGTCAGATTGCGTGGCTCCCGGCCGGGGCCGTCGAGCACGAATATGTCGCGTTTCCCGGTCCGGTTACTTTCGAACGCCATCTGCGCGCCATCCGGCGACCATACCGGGCGCCGGTCTTCAGCGACATTATAGGTCCAGCGAACGGCAAGGTCCGCGTCGGAACTGACGGCGTAGATCTCCGCGTTACCGTCGCGGTCCGCTTCAAAAACGATGCGTGCGCCATCCGGCGACCATGCCGGCTCCGTCGCGCGCCCCGGCCCCGACGTGATCGGACGTACATTTTCTCCGTGGGAATCCATGACGTAAATCTGATCCTGACCGGATCGATTACTGACGAAAGCAATACGGTTTCCATCCGGCGACCAATCCGGAAGCGTACTATCTCCCGCTTCCGAGTGGACCTGGGTCGCGCCAGACCCGTCGGCCTTCATTCGCCAAATTGTCAGATGGTCGCCCTGGAGATGGGTGAAGACGATCTCCTTGCCGTCCGGCGACCAATTGGGATCGCCGGCGAAGGTTTGAAAACGGGTCAACATGTGGAAATTGGACCCGTCCGCCCCCACCACGCAGATTTGCTCGACCGCTCCATCCCAGCACTGGAACGCGATTCGGGCGGAGTCGGGCGACCAGGCCGCTCTGGCGCCGTAGGCCCCCAACGCCCTGGGATCGCTGCCGTCGGCGTTCATTACAAAAATCTCCGGCTTGGTTCCCCGCTTGCGTTGGAACGCGATCCGTTTTCCATCCGGTGACCAGGCGGGGCTATCGCTTTTTCCCAGGCTCGCCGTCAGATTGCGGGGATTCGATCCGTCAGCCGCCATCACCCAGACCGCAGGCATGCCGCCGTCGCGATTGCTGACGAATACCACCTTCGATCCATCCGGCGACCAATCGGGCTGCGTATCGTCGGCGATATTGTTCGTAAGCCGAATCAGGTTTCCGTCGGGCGCTACCCGGGGAGGCGTGACCGGATTCGACGCGAAACGTATTGCCGGATAGATCAACGCGCACGCCGCAATCGCGAGTGCCACCCCAAGAAGGTGGTGCGGCATCGGTTTGCGCGGCGGCTTTTCGACGATGGGAGCCGGTGCAACCGGGCTTACTTCGGCCAGGAACCGGTATCCATGGCGTGTAACCGTCTCTATATATATTGGTCCCCGCCCAGAGTGCGCCGCAGGTCCGATATGTGGCGGCCGAGCGTAGCTTCTTCTACCACCGTATCCGGCCAAATCGCGTCCAGCAATTCCTGCTTGGTGCAAAGTTTGCCGGGCCGCTCCACCAGCAGTTCGAGAAGATCGAACGCCTTAGGCGAGATCGCGACTGGCAAGCCGGCTCGGCGTTAGAGTGCGTTCGCCTGGATTCAACTGGAACTCCCCAAACTGAACCAGCGCTTGCGATTTCAATAACATGCAAATCCGTCAGAAAACCTTCTGAAATGTTTCCGCCCGCTTTCCGCGCAAAATGGCTCAACCCTGCTTAACAATCTTGGGTACGGAGGAAACTCATTTATGAAATTGACTTACGGACCGCTCGTCTTCGCCGCACTTGCCACCTGTGTGGCGGCTTCGGCCGGCACGGTGGTGGATATCGACGCAACCTTGCAGGGATGTTCGCAGTGCAACAGCCCCAGCAATATCCTGCCCGGTACGGTTCTATCGGACATCTACACCCCTAAGGTCCAACTCGTTTTGGGACCCGGAACCTACACTATTACCAATGCCGACCCGAATGGCACGGATCAGTTTGGGGGATGGCGGTACGACAGCGGGAATCAGTGGGTGTGGAGCTTCGTGGTCGCCAACGACGCCACAGGAGTAGTGCTCATGGACGACTACGTCAACAATACGGACTCGTCCGAAGCGGCCATCGCAAACCAGACCGGCACCACGACTTTCGATGGAAACACGATGCTTTCCGCGACCTCAACCGCGGGATTCACCGATACGCTAGTACTCGCTTCAACCACCACCTTGGACTTCTTCGTCGATGACTTCGCGTTGGGTGACAATGCCGGCGGCGTCGCGCTGCTGATTTCGGGGGGATCGGTCAGCTCGACGCCGGAACCGGGGAGTATTGGGCTTACTTTGGCGGGCTTGTCCGTTTGCGCCATGGCGCTGCGAAAGAAGTTCCAGGTTAGCGTGACTTCGCGATAAACTACCAGTCGGTGAAGCGAGCGCTGCCGGTTACCTACGAAACCGTTCGGAAGATCGCGCTCGCCTTCCCCGGCGTCGAGGAAGGCACATCCTACGGGACCCCGGCTTTGAAGGTGAAGGGCAAGCTATTCGTGCGCCTGCGCGAGGATCCTGATTCGCTGGTCATCAAAATGCCCTTCGATCAGAGGGAGGAGCTGATGGCGGCCGATCCTGAGACCTATTACATTACCGACCACTATCGGGACTACGAGTGGATGCTGATCCGGCTCTCGAAGGTCCATCCGGATGCACTCCGCGATCTGCTGCAAGGGGCGTATCGGGCCGCAAAACCATCCAAACGCAGGCCCTGATAACGTATTAGGCATGACTCGACGAGCTTTGCTCCCGCTTTTCCTGGCACTGGCCTGTGCGACGGCCCAGGACGTCGCGCGAATGGACCAGGTGGTGCAGTCCTACGTGACGGATCACAAGTTCATGGGCTCCGTACTGGTGGCCCGCGGCAGCGACGTTGTCTTCAGCAAGGGATACGGCTCGGCGAATCTGGAGTGGAACGTTCCAAACACGCCCAGCACCAAGTTCCGGTTGGGATCGATCACCAAGCAATTCACCGCGGCGTCGATCCTGCTGCTGGAAGAGCGGGGCAAGCTGAAAGTGACCGATCCGGTGCAGAAATACATGCCCGACGCGCCGACGGCGTGGGACGGGATCACTATCTTTAACGTCCTTACGCATACCTCCGGCATTCCGAATTTCACTTCTTTCCCGGAATACCCAAAGCTGTCCGCATTTCCGATCACCACGGAAAAGATCGTGGCGATGTTCCGCGATAAGCCTCTCGATTTTCAACCTGGCGAGAAGTGGAGCTACAGCAACTCCGGCTACGTGCTGCTCGGCTACCTGATTGAAAAGATCAGCGGAGAAAGCTACGCAAAGTTCGTGCAGGACAATATCTTTACCCCGGTGGGCATGAAGGATTCAGGCTACGATTCGAATTCCGCCATCATTGAGCGCCGGGCGGCGGGCTACGAACCGACCCCGAAAGGTCCGCAGAATGCCGAGTTCGTTCATATGACCATTCCCCATGCCGCTGGTGCGCTCTATTCCACGACGGAGGATTTACTGCGCTGGGAGCAGGCGCTGTTCGCCGGGAAGGTAGTCTCGGCGGCATCGCTTCAGAAGATGACCACGCCGTTTAAAGACAATTACGCGTTTGGGCTGATGGTTTCGACGGTGAAGGGACACAAAGTCATCGAGCACAGCGGCGGGATTCAAGGCTTCAACACGCAGATGGCGTTCTACCCTGAGGACAAACTGACCGTCATCGTGCTGTCGAACCTGGCGCCCTCAGCGGTGGGCGAGATCGCTGCGCGTCTGGGAGCGGCGGCGCATGGCGAGAAGGAAATGTCGACCTCTGAAAAGAAGGAAATCAGGCTGCCATCGGAAACATTGGCTAAATACGTCGGGACCTACGAACTGCGGCCTGGAATCAATATGACGATCAGGCTCGACGGGGGCCAGTTGTTCTCGCAGCTTAGTGGACAGGCGAGATTCCCGCTATTCGCCGAATCGGAAAGCATGTTTTTTCCCAAGGCGATGAATGCCGATATCGAATTCACGAAAGATCCACAAGGCAAGGTCGCGGGCCTGATTCTACACCAGGGTGGGCGGGATCAAAAAGCGGAGCGCAAGAGCGACACGGCTTTAGAGCGAAAAGAAATTACCGTATCGCCAAAGCTTCTGGCGGATTACGCAGGGACCTACACCCTTCGTCCTGGCTTTGACCTGGTGGTTATGCAGGATGGCGATCGTTTGACTATGACGCCGACCGGACAGGTCAAGTCACCGCTCTTCGCGGAATCCGAGACGAAGTTTTTCCTGAAAACGATCGACGTTCAGGTGGAATTCGTGAAGAACGGGGACGGCAAAGTGACCCATCTGATGTTTCATCAAGGCCCAAGCGAGATGAAAGCCCTGCGCCAGTAACGGGAACTAATTCGTTCTTCCCGGACAGGCGAAAACATCGATCAGCCGCGGGGCGGACGGGCAATGGCGATGCGCTTCCCAGCCAAGCGCGGCTGCCAGGATCAATACAATCACAAAGGGAATCCAGGTGGACTTCAGCACGCCGCTCATCCAGTTGTGATGATCTTCCTTGGAGATGCGGGTCAGCGTAGTAGCCAGCAACGCCTGCCCAGCCGCTTCGGGAAGAATGTGAGGAGCCGCGTAGACCAGGTAGCCGCCGGCTCCGAGGATCGCCAGCAGCAGCGCCGCTAGGATCACCAGAACCCACCAGCCATCGTCCAGGTCGAAATTGAAATCCAATTTTCCAAACCAGCCGGAGCCGCTCGACGAGCTCGGCACCGGCGGCGGTAACGATTCGGAGACTGCACCGGAGTCCCAGGAATCGCTCACGCCTCCACCGCCCGAATCGCCTCCGCGGAATCCACTGAATCCGCTGCCTGCTCCGCCACCGGAGTTGCTTCCGCTAAATCCCAATACGCCGCCGGGTCCGTCTCCGTCGGCGATTCCGCTCACGTCGACGTCGCGGATTCCCCGGCGCGCCCCGCAGCGGATCGAGACATACCAGATCCACAACCGGACTAGCAGCAGGAACACCAGGTATGAGCTTAGGACCGAAATCGGGTAGCGCAGCCGCAGCGAATGCACTCCCGATAACAGCAGCACTTTGCTGGTGATGACGCCCGACGCGATCACCGCCGAAAGGATCAGGCTCATGTGAATCCGGCAGAAATAATCGTGGGCGACCCGGGTCTCGAATTGCTGCTCGACATCCGAAGCGTCGGGTTTCTTCACGGGTTTCATTGTAGTCCAGGCGCCCTTGTATGATGTCAATCATGTACCGCTCGATCATCCTGGCGTGCGTTTTTGCGATTCGCGCTGTCGCGGCCGATCCTGAAGCCGAGCGCGGCGCCCGCCAAGCCATGGACCAGTTCATGAGCGCGTTCAACTCGGGCGACGTCCAGGCGTGGGCGGCGACTCTCAACTATCCTCACGTCCGTTTTGCCAGCAACCAGGTCCGGGTCTACGAGACGGCGGCGGATTTCGCGCGCGAAAATGCGGAGTATGCCAAGCGGCTTGCTCCCTGGCACCATAGCCGCTGGGAATCGATGAAAGTGGTCCAAAGCGGACCGGATAAGGTCCATTTCGCGGTCGAATTCATCCGATTTGATGCGGCAGGCAAGGAAATCGGACGATTCCCTTCGCTCTACATCGTCACGCTCCAGAAGGCACACTGGGGAATCCAGGGACGTTCGAGTTTCGCCCCCTAGCGCGCGCAACTGGCCGATCTGTTAACCCATTGAGCATCGTCTTGACACGGTGCCCGCGCTGAGGTACTTTTGCAGGCATCGTTTATGAATCGTTTCTTCTGTCGCATCACCCTTGCAGTCCCGGCTCTTGCTATTTGCTTGTTCGGGCAGCAGTTCGATGAAAGTCTGCTGAAGCATTTCACCTGGCGGTCCGTCGGACCGGCCGGAGCGGGCGGGCGCGTCGTCGATATTTCGGCGGCCGGCGACCCGACCCGGATTTACATTGCAACGGGCGGCGGTGGTGTGTGGAAGAGCGTCAATGAGGGAACCACGTGGGAGCCCATCTTCGAACACGAGAGCGTCGGGGCGATCGGCGCCGTGGCGGCCGATCCTTCGAATCCCGACACCGTCTGGGTGGGAACCGGAGAAGCGAATGCGCGCAACAGCGTTTCCTGGGGCGACGGTATTTATAAGTCGACCAACGGAGGAAAAAGCTGGACCCGCATGGGCCTGAAGGATTCGCAGCATATCGGAAGGATTCGAGTCGACCCGCGAAATCCGGACATCGTGTACGTCGCGGTATTGGGGCACATGTGGGGACCAAACAAAGAGCGAGGAGTTTTCAAGACCACCGACGGCGGCCTGACGTGGACGCAGAGTCTGACGATCAATCAGGACACCGGCACGGTTGATCTGATCATGGATCCAGGCGACAGCAACACGCTGTACGCAGCCGCTTACGAGGTTCGCCGCGACGGATTCGCGGGCGGAGATCCCGGCAAGCAGTGGGGACCCGGCAGCGGCATTTATAAGACCAGCGATGGCGGCCGGAACTGGAAGAAAGTCACGCAAGGCTTGCCTTCGGGCGATCTGGGTCGCATCGGACTGGCGGTCGCGCCAAGCAACCCCGCGGTCCTTTACGCCGTGGTTCAAACCCCGACCACCGCTCCGGTCGGGTTCGGCGAAGAAGGCGGCGGCGGTGGACCACCCGCGGCGCCGGCGGTCCGAAGACCATGCGCGACGGCGGCATCTTCCGCTCCGACGATCGCGGAGAGACCTGGAAATGGGTGAATCCCGTGGATAACCGGCCGTTCTATTACAGCCAGGTTCGCGTCGATCCGTGGAATGAGAACCACGTGTATACCATGGGTTCGAACAATTCGGAATCAGACGACGGCGGCGTAACTTTCCGCACCATTACTGAAAATATTCACGTGGATCATCACGCATTGTGGATCGATCCAAAGAATCCCAAGCACATGCTGGACGGCAACGACGGCGGCGTGTACATGACCTGGGACGGCGGCAAGTCGTGGGATTTTCAGAACCAGATGGCGCTCAGCCAGATGTATTCCGTCGACGTGGATATGCGGCGGCCGTATTTCATCTACGGAGGATCGCAGGATTATTGTTCGTGGGCTGGACCGAGCGCGACCCGCAACCAGGTGGGAATCAAGTACGCCGACTGGTTCAAATTACAGACCGGTGACGGATTTCAGGCGCGCGTCGATCCCAGCGATTACAACATTATTTACGCCGAATCGCAGGGCGGCGGCGTGGTCCGCTACGATCTGCACAGCGGACGCACTACATCAATCAAGCCGCGGCGCGAAGCGGCCAGCCGAACTATCGTTTCAACTGGGAAACTCCGCTGATGATTTCGACGCATGACCCGAAGACGTTGTATATCGGCGGGAATTTCGTTTTCAAATCGACCAATCGCGGCGATGCGTGGACCACCATCAGCCCGGAGCTGACCACCGAGAAAGTCGCGAGCGTCACAACCATCGCGGAATCGCCGATGGAAGCATCGGTGCTCTATGCAGGCACGGATGACGGTAACGTGTGGGCCACTCGCGACAGCAAGAATTGGAAGAATGTCACAGCGAAGATTCCAGGAATGCCGGGCAAGCGATGGGTCAGCCGCCTGCTCGCGTCGCGCTACGACGCGAAGACTGTGTTTCTGGCGCTCGACGGACATCGCAATGACGACCTGACAACTTATCTGTTCAAGTCCACCGATTACGGCGAGACCTGGAAGTCGCTGCGCAGCGACCTGCCTCCGGCGACTCCGGTGCGCGTGATTCGCGAGGACGTGAAGAACCCGAACCTGCTGTTCGTCGGCACGGAATCGGCGGCGTACGCGTCCATCGACGCAGGCGGCCACTGGGTGCGGCTGATGAATCATATGCCGACGTCTCCGGTGGGAGATTTGATCGTGCATCCCCGCGATGGCGACCTGATCGCGGCGACGCATGGGCGCAGTTTCTGGGTGATGGATATTTCGCCGCTCCAGGAATTGACTCCGCGCGGTTCTATCGAGCGACGCGCATCTTTTCACTGTGAAACCCACGATCGCGTACGACTATCGCGTCTTCACCAACGACGAGTTTCTCGCGGAAAAGCGCTTCATCGGGGAAAATCCTCCGCTTGGCGCGACCATCAACTACTACTTGAAGGCGGCGCCTTCGGCAGGGGATATCAAGCTCGCGATTCTGGATAAGAGCGGGACGGTAGTGCGCGATTTAACTCCCACTCGGGAAATGGGCATCAATCGCGTCCAGTGGGATTGGCGCGGCAAACCGCTGGTGCAGGCGGCGCGTGGCGGCGCAGCGGCAGGCGGTGGCGGTCGAGGCGGCCGCGGTGGCGGCGGCGGTGGTCGAGGCGGGGCTGCGGCGGCGGCCGATGCTCCTCCAGCGGCAACTCCACCTCCGGCCGCTGGCGGCGGACGGGGCGGGGCCACCAGCGCGCTGGTCGATCCCGGCGAGTACGTCGCGCGCCTGACCGTGAACGGCCACGAATACACCACGCCGGTTAAGATCGATCCCGATCCTTCAGTTTCGCTTTCCACCGAGGATATACAGACTCGCCGCACTGTAATCACGTCGGTGATGGCGCTCCAAGCCAAAGTGGAACCGGCGAACACCAAGGCGGATTCGCTGGACACGCAACTGACGGCGCTTTCGCGCGGTTTAGACGCTCCCGCGGCGGCGAAAGACGCACTGGCAACGGCGGTGAAGGATTCGGGCAAAGTGAAAACCGAAATGGCGCGGATCAACCGTTCCATCGGCCAGTTGTTTGGCATGGTCAGCGGGTCTCCCTTCCTGCCCACCATGACGCAGCGCGAGGAGCTGGAGGACCTTCAGAAGGATTTCGATAAACAATCCGCGGCGCTGGATACGCTGCTGAAGACGACCGTCCCGGCGATCGAGAAGCAGCTTAACGACGCTGGGGTTCCCCGAATCACCGTGAAACCTTAAACCTGTCGCCGGGTGAACTTGCAATCCTACTGGCTGTAGTAGGATCAATAAACATGGTGCTCCGACGTCTGGTCTTTCCTTTGTTCCTGCTCACGTCAGGGATGTTCGCGCAGCAATACCCCAGCAGCTTGCTCTCGGGTTTTGAATGGCGCGATGTCGGTCCGATGCGCGGCGGCCGCACCTACGGCGTCGCCGGCCACGCCAGCCAGCCGGATACGTTTTACTTCGGCTCGGTGGGCGGCGGCGTCTGGAAGACGGAGAATGCCGGACGCACGTGGTACCCGATTTCCGACCAAGGCATTCCCATCGGCTCCATCGGCGCGATCGCGGTCGCTCCATCGAATCCGAATATCGTGTACGCCGGTACGGGGGAGCCGGACATCCGCAGCCAGCATTCGTACGGCATCGGCATGTACAAGTCGACCGATGCGGGCAAGACTTGGACTCATATTGGCCTCGAAGGGACCCGGCAGATTGGACGCGTGGCGGTGGACCCATCGGATCCGAATCGCGTCTATGTCGCGGCTCTGGGACATGTGTATGCGCCGAATCCCGATCGCGGCGTGTATCGATCAACCGACGGCGGCGCGACTTGGAAGAAAGTGTTGTTCAAGGCGAGCGATCCGACTAACGTTGGTGCGATCGAAGTCGCCATCGATCCGAAGAATCCGCGAGTGCTGTATGCCTCATTGTGGGCCACGCGGCGTCCCCCATGGTCGGTTTACGCCCCGTCGAACATGCCGGGCAGCGGTCTGTACAAATCCACCGATGGCGGCGATACGTGGAAGCAGTTGACGGGCGGCTTGCCCAACGACGAATTCGTCGGAAAAATCGGCATCGCGATTTCTCCCAGCAATCCCAATCGTCTATGGGCCGTAGTCGACGATACCGGCTCAGGCGTCGCGCCCGTGCGCGCCGGACGCGGCGCTGCGGCGCCCGAAAATCCCGCGCCAGTGCCGAAACCGAGCGGCGGGGTTTACATTTCCGACAACGCCGGCGCATCCTGGAAACTGGTCAACAACGAAAACCGCTTGTGGGGACGAGGCTGGTATTTCGGAGGGATTGCGGTCGACCCCACGAATCCCGACCGCGCCTACGTGATCAATACCGCGACGTACATGACCACGGACGGCGGCAAGACCTTCGTTCCCATCAAGGGCGCGCCCGGCGGCGACGATTATCACCAGATGTGGGTGAATCCGCAGACGGAAACCGCATGGTCCTCAGTAGCGATCAGGGCACCGTAGTCAGCGTCGACGGCGGCAAGACCTGGAGCACCTGGTACAACCAGCCCACCGCGCAGGTCTATCACCTGGCCGCGGATAATCGATTCCCATACTGGCTCTACGGAGCGCAGCAGGATAGCGGCGGGGTGGGAGTCAGCACATGGTCGCGCGAAGGCGTGCTTTCGTTCCGCAATTGGGAGCCGACCTGCCTTGCCGGCGAAAGCAACACCGTTTTGCCCGATCCCAAGGACGGCAATATTCTCTACGGCAGCGGCAACGAACGTTGCGACCAGAATCTCAACATCGCTCTGCCCACTGGCGGTGCACTGCCGGCGTCCGAAGTCGACGACCCCAATCGCAAAACCTGGACGCTTCCGCAGGTTTTTTCGCTAGCCGATGAGGCTCTGTACTACGCCAATCAATTTGTGATGCGCTCGCGCGATCGCAGCAAGACGTGGGAGAAAATCAGTCCCGACCTTACGCGGGTGAATCCGGCCGTACCCGCGACTCTCGATCCGGTCACGGCGAAGGACATCGACCAGCCCATGACCGCCCGCTTCGGCGTGGTCTATTCGATCAGCCCCTCGCCGCTTTCGGCAACCACCGTGTGGGTGGGCACCGACGATGGCTGGATTCACGTGACGCGCGACGACGGAAAGACTTGGCAGAACGTCACGCCTTCAGCGATGACGCCGTGGAGTAAAGTCTCGCAGATCGAAGCCGGTCATTTTGACGCGGAGACCGCCTATGCATCGGTCGATCGCCACCGCATCGACGATAACAAGCCGTATATCTATCGGACGCATGACGGCGGCAAGACTTGGCAGAACATCATCACCGGAATCTCCGAAGGAGCCTTCGTGAATTCCGTCAAAGAAGATCCGCAGCAGAAAGGCCTGCTTTATGCCGCGACCGAGCTGCGCGTTTACGTCTCCTTCAACGACGGAGCACAGTGGCAGCCCTTGCAGATGAACATGCCGGTGACTTCGGTTCGCGATATCGTCGTGCACGGCGACGACCTGGATGTCGCTACTTTCGGCCGAGGGTTCTGGGTAATGGATCAGATGGCAGCGCTCCGGCAGATCGCCGCGCAAGGCTCGCAAATTTCCTCGGCGAAAGCCTATCTGTTCAAACCCGGCGAATCTTTCGCGATTCGCGCTGGCGGCATGAATGGAACACCTCTACCGCATGAGGAGCCGCAGGAATCGAATCCTCCGTCGGGCGTGCTGGCTTATTACTGGCTGAAGAGCGACGCCACCCAGCCATTAAAGATCGAATTGCTGGATCGCAATGGAACGCCGCGCGCCTGCGTCGCCAGCGACACGGCCGCCAAGCCTCCCGATACCGAAACGCTGAATGTCCAAGCCATCTGGGAGCAGCCCGTGAAGCCTCCCTCGGCTGCCGCGGGAATGCATCGCGCCGCATTGGGTGGTTCGACAGGACGAGCGTTCGGAGGACGCGGTCCCGCTGTGACGCCGCCTAAGGATGCCTGCACAGGAGCAGTTCCCGAAGCGCGCCGGCCGCGGTCGTGGAGGACGCGGCGGCGCTACAGGGCTCCAGTCCGGAGAATACACGGTGCGTCTCACCGTCGACGGCCAGGCCTATACGCAGCCGGTCGCGGTGAAGCCCGATCCTCGCGGCGGCGGCAATTAATCGGCCAGCGTATATTCTCAGCCTACTCTGGCTAGCTCGCAATGAGCTGCCATGCGGAACATGCGGTCCGCCCTTCACGTGACGTTTGAAACTCCGACCGCTTCCTTTGGTCGCGGCTCATTAAGGCTTGATCAGAGCGGTTATCAACCTTGCAGGACCTGCTTCAGCCACGCGATCATGTCGACCTTATAAGCCGTCAAGCGCTTCGAGGCTTCCCAAAAGCGAAGCCCGTGGCCGGCTCGGTAACCGGATAGAGCTCACATGTCGACCCGGCTTTGCGCAGCTTATTGCACATGTCTACCGATTGCTGGAATGGAACCACTGTGTCGACGGTCCCGTGTATCAGCAAGAACGGCGGCGCGCCGGTATGTACGGCATTTAAGGGCGATTGTTCCCGCAGATACCCGAGCATCAAGTCTTCAAACGTAGTGCCTCTCACCACCTGCCGCAGCGAATCGGGGATGAAAGGCATGGTCTGCACCAGCGTCACCAGATCGCTGGGGCAATAAAAACCGACCACCGCCCCGACAGATCCCGAAGGCGACGGCTTCAGGGCCGCCATGGCGGCGAGTTGCGCGCCGGCGGATTCGCCGATCAACGCGATGCGATCGGGATTCACTTGATATTCGACGGCGTGCTGTTTGACGAACGCCACTGCGCGCCGCACGTCGTCCACCGCGCCTCCGAGCAGCGCCGCCCGGGCTGCGGCCGCGGGCGTGGATTTTTGATCCACCGGATTCGCCAGGCGGTAGCTGATCAGGCCTGGACGTGGAATCGCGTAATAAGGTCATCCTTTTAACGGGTCATCTCCTTTACGTATGCTCTATCGAGCAGAGTCATGCAAGGTGATGGCAGGTAAGATGTTACCTGATGGGCGGTGATTTTTTCGGTGAAGCTTTCTATACTGTTACTAACAGATGGGAGAGATGCATTACGCAGATCACCATCTCTGCCGAACGACTCGCACCCGAACTGACCGCTCGCGGTCGCAAGGTCGAGGTGCTCGACGGCGATGAGGTCCGCACACATCTCTCAAAAGGGCTCGGATTCAGCCGCGAAGATCGCGACATCAACATTGGGCGCATCTCGTTTGTGGCCTCGCTGCTCGTTAAGCACGGTGCCGCGGTGATCACGGCGGCAATCTCGCCATACGCGCAGGCGAGAGCCGAAGCGCGCGAACGCATCGGAGGCTCGCAGTTTGTCGAAGTCTACGTGCGCTGCTCGTTGAGCGAGCTCACGCGCCGCGACGTGAAGGGTCTCTATGCGAAGGCGATCGCCGGCGAGCTGAAGCATTTTACCGGCGTCTCCGATCCTTACGAAGCTCCCGAAAACCCCGACGTCGTAGTCGACAGCGAACGCGAATCGGTCGAAGAAGAGAGCGTGTCGAAAATTTCTTCCGAACTCGAAAAGGCCAGGCTGCGGTCATATCGCGGACGGGTATGACGCGGCCCCGGGCGTGATGGAGGTTCTCACTCTGCCCGGCTCGGCTATCAAGGCCCCACAGGACCTGGAGGGCCAGGCTGTCGCCACCCCGCCCAGGGAACTCGCCCCGTTTTCAGCCAACGCCCCGTATAACAGCGAGACGCTGGCGACCGAGGCGGTTCTGCAGAGCGATGGCGTGAGCCCGCCCAGCGTCCAGTGGAAGGCCATGGCGCCGAGCAGCATGATCAGCGCCCTGCGCGATCACACCGTCAGCGCGATCGTGACGACACAGCCCTACATCCTGCAGGCCGAGACTGAGCTCGGGGCGGTCGAACTGCTCGACGCGTGCAGCGGCGCTACCGCCAGCCTGCCGCTGTCGGGGTACTTCGCCGCGGCGGGCTTCGTGGCTGGCGATGCGGCCGCCCTGCACGACTTCCGGTCCGCGCTCAATGCGGCGACGGCCAGTACGGCCCAGCTCGGGACCGTCCGGACGGTTCTGCGAACCCTGCCAGGGATGTCCTCCCGGGAAGCCGCCCTCGTCACGATCGGGCAGTACCCGACATTTCTGAGTGTCGGGCAGGTCCAGCGGGTGGCCGATCTCATGTACGGCACCGGGATGATCACCACCACGATCTCCGTGGGGAAGCTGGTGTTCCGCGAACCGCCGACGTGAAAGGGGGCGCTTACGGGGGAGCGCCCAGCGTGGAATCCCGCCTGAATGAATCTTTCCCGGCGAGTATCGCCGCGAATTGCAGTTTAGCCGAGACTTCGGCCACTTTCATAAGCCTCCGGGCACTTCGGCCACTTTCATACGCCTCCGGGCACTTCGGCCACTTTCATACGCCTCCGGGCACTTCGGCCACTTTCATACGCCTCCGGGCACTTCGGCCACTTTCATAAACCTCCGGGCACTTCGGCCACTTTCATAAACCTCCGGGCGCTTCGGCACTTTCATAAACCTCCGGGCCTTGCATGCCCCCGCCCCTATTACAACTATCCCCCTTCTAAGGTTACTCGTCCACGAGTAACAACTGGCCTTCCTGTCCTCATTAAAACCCAGTGGGAAAAAGAGTAACAGTACTAGCTCTGAACCTTCTTTCTCTTATTCCTTTCGTACCGTTGTATAGCTTGTTGAGTGTTATCCATGTCTTTCTTAGAGATCCATCGGTTGTATTCCGTAGGCCATCCTTCCCATTTTACTAGGTAATGTGTCGTTCCCTTGATAGTGGCTTTGTCCTTGACTTCTTCGATTTCCCATTCTTCTTCGTCCTCTAGATCTGGCATTGGCATTGGTGGCTGGTTGTCTCTAGGCTTGAATTCGTCGATAAATTGGATTGGAAACACATCGTGTAACCGGGCGTATTTTTCAGGAAGTGCCAGCTTATAAGCCTGAAAGCCGATCCGCTCTAGTACTCGTAAAGGTCCGATCCACCTAGGCTGTAGCTTCTTGTCCTTTAGTCGTAAGTTTGTGTTTTATAGTTTGACTAAGTTTCCACGCTTGAAAACCTTTGGTTGGTGCTTCTGGTTGTAGTATTTGGCCTGTCGTTCCTGACTTTTAAGCAGTTCCTCTCTAAGTCGGTCCCTAAGTTCCTATTGGCGCAGAATTCGGTCGCGAGCAGCTGGTGTCTCCCCC
>CAVPKR010000065.1:0-5938 GCA_963705675.1 Terriglobia bacterium | reverse complement strand
AACATGGGTCCCCTGCTGTACGTTCCTAGCGGGGAATATGCAGTAGGTGCAGCTCATCTTGCGTCATCGCCATTCTTAATATCGCAAGAGTATAAACGAAACTTGTAACAATCGAAATATTCCCAAAGCTTCCGAATGCTATTTACAATCTACCACTTCCCCAAATCAACACCATTGCCGCAAATATCTCATTGATGTGAGTACGATAACCAAAGATACTGATGTGCTCATGTTTTTCCCCGCTTGGTCCCATCGCTTACCTGAACGAGCTTCTTCAGGTCTCCGCGGACTCGACCTGCGAGAAGCCGCTGACCTCTTCATTGACGCTTTCCACCTCGGCCGATAGTCCCGCGGAAGGCGTATCGCTGCCGTTCGGCAGCACCGCCGCATCGTCACCGGTATGTTCGCGACCGGTGTGAATGTTCCCGCCAACACGACAGTCACAGCGGTGAGTTCCGCCTCGGTAACCCTAAGCCAACCGGTATCCGGCGATATTCCGAGCGGCTCAGTCATCGCCTTCGCGGCCCTCGTCAGCCTGGGATCGGCGATCGCCGCCCGGCGGGGTCCCCTCGGCAATCTTGCTGCCACCTGTGCGAATTGCGAGACCCCGCTGCCGTTGATCGACATCGTGAATGAATGTCTGGAGTACATGGGCTCGGTTTCCTCACCCGCCAACGGGACCGTGTACGACACCTCTCCGGATCGCCTCGACGAATTCGATCTGTGCCATGAAGAGCCGTGTCCCGATAAGGACGAAAAGCCGTTCTGTCACGATCCGGCACAACTCTTCGCAGCCCTCCCTGAGTACTCGACTCCCGGAATCCCGGTAGCGGCGAACAGCGCCGTCGAGCCGTCGGTTTACCAGAAGCTTAAGGCCGACTTCTCTTCCTGCTGTCTACCCTACTCACAAGCGCTGGACGTTTCGAGAACCTACCTGCGCCACTTTCGCAGTTGCCGCTTTGAAGAGATGCGCACGTTCCGCAAATGCATCACCGAATTCGTGCTGGACCCCGTTAACCAGCCCGCGGGATTTCAATCTCATCTCTGGCGCTATCCGGTGCGCATCGATATCGCGATCGAATACCTGGGGATCACTCCCGAAGAATACGCAATGCTGTTCCAGGGAACCGCGCCTCAGCCGTGTGCCGCCCCGGATGACACGAACAAGCGGCAGGCAGCTTCCGCCAGCCTGGCCGTATGGCAGCTCTACGGTTTCGCCTCCCCCGGCGATAACGATCCATGGACCGGCGTGGTGGTCCAACTCCCGGAGTTTCTCGAACGTACCTGCCTGACCTATTGCGAGTTCTTCGAGCTTTGGAAGTCGGGATACATCGCGTTCCGCAACGGCGATGATCAAAAAAACGGTGTGTTTCCCGAATGCGAGCCTTGCTGCCTCGATAAGCTCTGGCTCCAGTTCCCGGACGCCGAAGGAGCCCTCAATCAGGGACTGCTGAAGCTGGCGATTTTCATCCGTTTGTGGCGAAAACTCCGTGAATCGTGCTGTTTCTGTTATTCCTTCGCCCAGCTTCGCGACATCGCCGACGTTCTGGTTCTGTTCAACGGCGGCGTCATCAATCCGGACTTCATTCGACAGCTTGCCGCTTTCCAGATGTTCCGCGACCATTTCCACATGGAGCTGGCCGATCCGTCGGAAAAACCGGCGGCGGCCGCAATCGGTGCCGATCGCACTCAGCTTCTGTCCCTCTGGGTGGGTCCGTCCGCGGCGAAGTGGAACTGGGCGTTGAACGAGCTGCTCGGGCAAGTCGACCGGTACGCGCAACGCAACCACAAGTGCGAGCGCCGGTCGGCTGAATTTATCAAGCTGCTGTCGTCGAATCTTGATCCCCTGTCGCGGCTGGCGGGCTTCGATCCGGCTTCGCCCACCGATAACTGGCACGCGCTACCCACGCATACCCTCCGATTCGCCGAAGTTCTGGCCAAGATCTATGCCTCCGACTTCAGCGTCGGAGAGATTCTCTACATCTTCACCTCCGCCGATGCTCTCGACGGCGACGATCCGTTTCCCTTGCAGGAGGAAAACGAAGCCCTCGACTGGCCGCTCGGCCTGCCGGATGACGAGCCGGAATTCTCGCTCCGGCAATTGCGCCACAAGCTGCTCGAAGCGCACGTCGCCGGCGAAGAAGTTCATGAATGGCACTGGCCGCGCGTGGAAGCCGTTCTGCAAAACGATTTCGGCTTCGCTCTGAATGATATTCTCGCGCTGGGCCGGCACTTTTTCCCCGCCATTCTCGATCGCGCCGGCCATCCCGTGGATACCGCATCTACCCGCTACGTGAGCAGCCTTCCCCTGGCGAACACTTCCGCGCCGATGTGGAATGCGCCGCCGGATGGTCCGTTCTATTACGATCCGGCCGCACAGCAGCTGTGGACCCGCCTTCCCATGACCGATGCGGCAGTCATCGAGAAGCTGGCGCACGTTCGCAGTCTGAATGCCGACGAACAAAAGGCCGTCCAGGATCTCTACTTCCAACCCCGCGCGATGCTCGCGGCCTTCGCCATGATCTTCGAAGACTTTGCCGCCGCGGAAAAACACCTGATTCAGGAGCGCGATGAGAACCAGCGCTGGGGCTATTTCCGCCGTCAGTTGGTTGCCTGTCACCGTCGATGCTGCGTCATCGCGGAGCATCTTTCAAGGCACGTTGCCGCGGCCAGTGGACAGGAACACCCGGAGCGCGACCTTCCTGCCTTCCTCGTCTTGCGTAATCTGTTCGCCGACGAGAACATGGCCACCGCCCCTTGGGAAAACGACGCCGGAACCACCCCGCCCGTTACCTGGACCCCGCCTCCGAACGGCGGTGCCTTCGCCGCACTGTTGGGGCTCACCGGCACCGGCTTGGTGGCCGAATATAAGCAAGGCGGCGCGGTAGTCTGGCGCGACGTCTTCGGTCCGCTGGCCGGTTTCGGCAAGGAAAGAGACGAGGAGAACGCCCCCGTCCCCACCGTGCTCCCGTCGATGAGCGCGACGCTTACCCCTCAGCAGATGAAGTTCGTCAGCGTCCATAACGGGTTCCTCACCAAAGACGCGAACGGAGAACGATTGGGCGGCGCCCAGGGATTCGAAGTCAAGTGGAGCGGAGCCCTCCTGGTAGATCGCGAAGGCGCCTACGAGTTTTGGGCGGGCGCCCCGTCGCCGGAAGATCACAAGCCGGATTGCGCGAAGCATCGGAAGTGGCACGTGACCCTCAAGAAGGGCCAGCGAACCTGGATCCTGTCGAGCCATCACTGGCCCGGCGAAGAGGAACATCGTTCCTCGTCTCTGCCGATGAAGCCAGGCGCTTACGAGCTGACGGTGGAGCTGGTTCAGTCCACTCCCGAGTTTCCCGGCGATGAACCGATACACCGGGGTCACACCGGCCTGCAAGTGAAATACTCAGGACCCGACACCGACGGGCAACGGGTCGAGCTTCCGCATAGCCGGCTCTTTTCCATCTTGAAGGATCAAACCCTTAGTCAAGGCGTCCAAGGCGTCCAGACCCTGGGCCCCGCCGCGGCGTCCTTCCTCGGCCAGTGCTACACCAGCTCCTTACGCGATATCCGCCGGACCTACCAGCGCGCTTTCAAGGCGCTGCTCTTTGTACATCGATTCGCGCTATCGGCCCGCACGGCGCACGGCGTTTCCGAGCTCGGGTACATGCTCGCCCAGAAGGCGAACTTTGCGGGCGCGGCGTATTATCGCTCCGGCGGCGGTTTCGTGGGCCATGCCGCGGATTTCGATTTCAATTTCCTCCCCTTGCGGGACGATTACCATCCCCCCGCTCAGGATTCGCGCACGAATCCATCACCGCAGCGAATGCAGGCGATGTTTGGCTGGTGGGAGCGGCTTTTCGATTACACCCGGATGCGTGAGGAGGTTCACCACCGCTGCGATCGCCAGGTATGGCATCTGTTCGAAGAAGCGGAGGAGAAGCAACCCGCTCAGCCTGCCTATCTGTTGCGGCACATGGGCGCGGATTCCCGTCACTGGCATCTTGACCTCCGCTACTACCAGGGCCAAAGTGTGCCCGTTTACGCCGTCACCAGTGTGGATCTGGAAGATGATCGATGGACCGTTGAGCCTGGCATGCCGATGAGTGGCTTCGCGCCTTCGAGTGCCACTTTACCGTCGACGATATCGCCGCCGCGCGTCCCGATCTGTGGGCGTCGGACGATCCCAGCCTGTTAGTGGCCGCCGAAACCGACACCGGCAACGCCAACCTGTCCCGCGTTCTATGGGATGGCTGTTTAGAGAATCGCGACCCGCGCCGCTATAAGGAAGTCCAGCAGTTAAACAACGGCCTGCGGGAACGCGGACGTAACGCGCTCCTGTGCTACTTGTCCCACATGGATCGGGTCCCTTTGCCCTGGGCTCCCGGCCACTTCGCCCAAACTCCGCGCGATTTGAGCGACTTGCTTCTTCTGGACGTCGAAGCCGGTATCTGCGAAAAGGCCAGCCGGATTCAGGAGGCCATCACCGCGGCACAAAACTTTATCCGCCGCGCGCGTCTGCGCTTAGAACCTGGATGGACCATCCATCGCGAATTCGCCCGCTTCTGGGACCGTGAATTCTCCTCCTTCCACGTATGGCAGGCCTGCAAGCGCCGTCATCTATATAAGGAGAATTGGATCGAGTGGAGTGATCTGGAAAAAGCCCGCAAAGTGGAAGCGTTTCGCTTCCTGGAATCGAAGCTCCGCACGTCGGAACTGACCATTGCCGCCCCCGGTGGACTCGAGTGGTGGCCCGACGAACGTCCAGCCGAGCACCCGTCGCTTGACTTGCTCCAGAAACGTGAGCCTTCCGAGATGCAGATCCTTCCCGCCCCGCGCGAAGGTCTGAACCTGCTGGGTACGCCGGAACGCGATGCGCGCCCCTCCTGGCTGGCGGCGGTCGACTCAAATGGCGGATCGAATCAGGAGTTCGCTGGACGGGCGGTCAACCCCGTCCCCGCCTCGGACACCCAACTCCCATTCTGGATGGAAACCGCGATCCGGATGGGCACGCGCTTCTATCGTATTGCGGCTGCCGGTGTGCCTCCTGCGGCAATGGGCTTCGAACCACATCACCGGGACCACCAGAAAGACTGCGTCAGTTGCTGCGCGGAATGCGGATGCAGCCATCCTGCTCTGGTGGACGAATATTACTTCTGGCTGATCGACGGAAGATTCTACAATCCACCGGTCACTCCGGTTCCCTCCGGATTTACGCCGCCTCCCCCAGGTAACTACCAGGACGGCTACCAACTGGATTTTTACGATCCGAACCAGCAGGAATCTGCGCTCTGGCAGGATCCCACCCAATTGCCAAATTTGCTCGACTGGCGCCCATCGCCGATGGTCCGCCTGGCCTGGTGCCGGGTTCACAACCGTGAATTCCAGCAGCCGCGAAGATCGCACCTGGGTGTCGAAGTGCAGCCCGGCACTGTGAACGACCTGACTTTCTTAGGCAGAACCGCGGATTCGCTGACCTTCTCCGTCGGCAACGCCGTTCCACCGGAGGGCTATCTTGATACTTCGGCGCCCGGCTTCCGTTACGATCTCGCCCCGGACTATGCCGTGGTGCTTCCGCAGGTGACCGCGCCCGCGGCGCCCCCAGTCTTCCTCACGCTGCCGGCGTATCCGTATTTCGTCTTCGACGGATCGGGCGCGCCCCTGTTCCCGCTGACCCTCTTCAGTCCGTCCCTGACCATTGGCCGGACCTTGCGCGCGCATTGCCGCTTCGAAGCCGCGCTCCAATGGTATCGCCTGGCCTTCGACCCGCTCCAGCAGGACTGCACTTGGGTGCGGTGCGGCGGCGACCTTTCTCAGAATCCTCCGCCTCGTGAAAATATACCCGGAACGCCCGCCGGTGTCGCGAATGTCGCGAGCTTGGCCCGCATCTCGAACCCGGGGACTACCGTCGGAAGCGCGTGCTGCGACAGCACAGATGTCTCCTGCGACCAGC
>CAVPKR010000064.1:0-17827 GCA_963705675.1 Terriglobia bacterium | reverse complement strand
CCGGCCAGCGGCTTGCCTGTCGATGCGTCGGTGACCTGTCCGGTGACGTGGCCGGACGGACCGCCGCTGAAAGCGGCCACTCCGTCGGGGGTGCCCAGGCCGGTCGGCCCGTCATAACCTGGTCCCGCCGTGCACAGGTAGGCGGGGGTGCAGGGTCCGTTGGCGCCGGAGGTGATGTCGTTGACCCTGAGGAATCCGCGTACGGATACGAACTGGGATAGGTACCGGCGACCGGCGACCCGGCCAGCGCGTAGACCGAGGCGATGAACGGCGAGGATGCACTCGTGCCGCCGACTACCAGCCAGCCGCCCTTACCGCCGGAGGTGTCATAAACCGCGACACCGGTATTGGGGTTGGCGTCCGCAGACGCATCCCGCCACCGTGCGGTTGGCGCAGCCCGTGTCTTTCTGCCAGGTTGGCTTCGGCTCATACGCCGAGCAGCCAGGAATCCCGTGCCCTCGCGTCAGGCCGGTCCGCCGCGGCCACAGTCAGGGCCAGTAATGCTGCCAGAAAAAGTACGCGCATATATTGCTCCTAAGGGAGCAAGTTTATCAGGTGAAATCGACCGCCGTGGTGTTGCCCCCACAAACCAGGACTCCCACCCGTTCCCCGGCTGCGGGTCGATACCGGCCCGCCAGCAGCGCAGCCAGCGCCGCCGCCCCGCCCGGTTCTGCCGCGATTCTCAAAATCTCCCATAAGGTCCGCTGCGCCTGTTGAATAGCGTCGTCCGGCACCAACGCGACACGCGACACGTACGCCTGCGCGAAGGGGAACATCAATTGGCCTACCTGCCGTGGCGCCAGCGAATCCGCGGCAATGCCCCCTGCAGGCGCATCCACCGGCCTGCCCGCTCGCAACGCATGATCGAGGGTCGGAGCCGCCTCTGGTTCCACGGCGATCAGCTTCACGCGTCCCGCGTACCAAGCCGCGATTCCGCCGATCAATCCGCCGCCGCCCACGGCGACCAGCAGCGAATCGAGCCCTGGAAATTGCTCCTCGAACTCCATGCCCACCGTTCCCTGCCCTAGCATCGTCTCCGGTTGGTCGTAAGCGTGGACCTGTAATGCTCCCGATTCGGCGGCCCACTTCTCACTCGAGGCGAGCGCCTCCGCATAGCGATCGCCGGCGATAATCAGGTTCGCTCCGTAACCCGCGATGCGATTTCTCTTGGCTGCCGACGCGACGCTCGGCACAAAAATCGTCGCGGGTTTGCCCAACTTCTTCGCCGCGTACGCCACCGCCGCGCCGTGATTTCCACCCGATGCGGCCACCACCCCCGCGGCCGGGATCTCGCGCGTCACCAGATTCGCAAAAGCTCCACGCGTCTTGAACGAACCCGCGTGTTGCAGCAATTCCAGCTTGAAGACTAGTTGAATCGACGGCAGGCCGAAGTCCGCGCCATCAATTTCGATCACCGGAGTTCGGCGTATGTACGGCCGGATCTTCGGCAGAATCGCTGCGATCCCGTCGCGGTTGACGGTCATCTGCGATACACCACTCCGCCCTTCATCACGAATTTGACTTTCTCCAGCGCGCCGATATCGTCGAGTGGATTGCCCTCCACCGCGATCACATCGGCCAAGTATCCCGGCTTCAGCGCCCCGATTTGTCCGTCCCAGCCCAGCACTTTCGCTCCGTGAATCGTGCCCGCCTGCAACGCGGCGAGCGGCGTCAATCCGTATTTCACCATCAGCACGAACTCGCGAGCCTGTGTGCCGTGAGGAAAAGGTCCCACATCCGATCCCATGGCGAACTGCACTCCCGCGGCGATCTGCTTGCGAAATTCCTGTGTGTGCAAATCGAACAGTTTTCGCTCCGTGACTCCCTGCGCGGCAGTCGCGGGGTGATCGGCAAAATATTCGAAGATAGTGAACGTCGGAACCGCGAAGATCCCCTTCGTGCGCATCAGCCGCATGGTTTCCTCGCTCAACTGGTTCGCATGATCGATGGACACGACGCCGGCCTGCGCGGCGTACAGCGTCCCCGGCTCGCCGGTCGCGTGAACCGCCACGCGTTTGCCCACCCGCGCCGCTTCCTGAACCGCGGCGGCCAATTCATCCTTGGTGTACTGATAAACCGTGAAGAATTTCCCGTCGCGAAGTTCGTCGCGTCCGGTTTCGTAAATCTTAATGAAGTCGGCGCCTTCTTTGAATTGCTGCCGGATTACAGTCACCAATTCAGAAACGTTGTTGGCCCAGGTCGCATTCGGCAGGACGTGCTGAGCCGGATTGTAGCCGATCGCGTCCTCATGCCCGCCTAGAATATCCACCGCGTTGCCGCTGATCCGCATCCGTGGACCCGGAATTTTCCCTTGATCGATCGCATCGCGAACCGCGGTATCGGCCGACCCCGCGCCTTCGGTCCCCATGTCGCGCTCCGCCGTGAATCCGGCCATCAAATCGTCGCGAGCAGCCAAAGTCGCTAAAATGGTCCGCTCCGGCACGGATTCTTGGACAGTCTGCAAATCCTCCGCGCCGGGGTGCAGGAACAGATGGACATGGGCGTCGATCAGTCCCGGCAGTAAGGTGCGGTCTCCCAGATCGACCATCTCAGCGCCGGCCGGGTGCGTGACTGCCGACCCGCTCTCAACGATGCGATCGCCTTGGACCAGCACCTCGCCCGGCCGCAGAACGTTGCCCGTTGCGACGTCGATCAACCGCGCCGCATGGATCACAACCGTGTGCGTCGTTTGCGCCCCTGCGGCAGCGGCCAGCCCGCAGAGTACAAAAATTTGCTTCATCCCGCGCGATGATAGCATTTACCAGCCGCTAAAAAAAACAGCCGAAGCCCGCCATGTTGACGAGCTTCGGCTGAAAGCGTTGAACAGAAACCTGTTCTACGCTGACTAGTATCCACCGCGGTCTGCGCCCATAACCATGGGCCGGTCGATGCGGAAAGTCAACACAGAATCCCGAGGCACCCTCACCGTACGGCCTCGAACCTGTCCACCTTCGACTGCGCCGACAATCGCACCCACGATGCTGTTATCCCGTCTGGATTCGACACGCGCGTCGGCGTCCACCCGGTAACGACGGCCGTCTATTATGACCGAGTCGAGGTCGAGAACCAAGTCATTATCGGGCGCTACTCTGACGAGCATCTCAACCCGAGCGCCGCGAGGAATCGCCAACCGGCCGTTTTCCCCACGAACATCCTGATCCACGATGCCGTAGTACACGCGATCATCTCTGTGGTCGACATCGATCGTGTCGTTGGTACGCACAGGGATCCGGGTACCAGGCTCGATCCGCGTGACGTGATCCCGATCCCAATCGCGGTCGCGATCCCTGTCCCGATCCTGAGCGAAAGCCATCGGAATCGTCAAGCCTAACGTTACCGCTGCAACACCCAGGAAACGAGTTCCCCTCAATTTACGACGAACAAACATTAGCATCTCCTTTCGTGGGGAGAATGGCACGTTCAATTCCAATCGCTAAGTTCCTTGGATTGCAATGAAGCGAGCAGCAGGGCAGCAGAACTTTCCGGATAGTCGAGCAAATGTTTCGCGCAGGAGAGTAGGCGGCTCTTTCCCCAAAGCCGCCACCGAAGCAAGACAAATGAAGCGGCATCGCGTGCCGCAGTGTTTCAATTGTAACCGTTAAATTTGCAAAGATCCAGGATTTAAATCAGCGTCCGAAACTCTTCCTCGCTTAGCCCCGCCTGTTTCCGAATTCGGTGTTTCAGAAGCGATGGCGGGACGTCCTGGTTGTGAACCGGAACCGTCGCCTGTAGGAAGCGCCGTGCCGACGTGCCAAGTCAGCAGGAGTTCCCGCGCGCCCATGAGCGCACCAGATCCTGCCGCCTGCACCTCGCCATCGATATCGTCATTCCTTGATCAGGTTCTGACTCAGGCTTGATGGGTCTTCCTCACTTTGTAGGGCAAGTAACGGCATCTTTTTGCCTCACGGGGCGCTGTGGCCGGTGCAGTGCATGACGCCGAGGAAGGCAGTCCAAGGGCCGACCGCATCGCGATATTGGTAGGCCATTACGCGGGAGAGTTGATGAAGGTGAGTGAGATCGTGCGCGGCCCAAGTGGCTAAGAGCTGAGCAAGCGTGACGGTTCCGAGCCGTGGATGTGTGCCTCTTTTCGCGAGGTCCGCCGGGCGCAGATGGAGAGTTTCGAGGGCGGCCAAATTTTGCGCCCGGAGCGCGGCGAATTCATCGAGCAACTCTTCGAGAGATTTGCCGCCGCATTCTTTTTCCTGAGCGAAACGGTCGAAGGGATCGAAAGGGGTGGCTTCACCGTGTTCGAGGATCCGTTTGGCACGGGGCATCCAATCGGTGCGCTCACCGATGACGAGGTGTCCCACGATATCGAAAGCGCTCCAGCTATCAGAGCCTTCGTTTGCAGCCACCCACCGGCTGGGCAGGCCGCGGAGGAACGTATTCAACGCCGACGGAGTGCGCGATAGTAAGGCGATGGTCTCAGGCAGGCTAAATGCAGTTTGCATAGGTTTTAGTTTTTAGGCGTGCCGCTCATCCTCATGGTAGTTGTATTTTTGGCGAGCTACATCCCGTCGCGCCGTGCGGCCAGGGCGGCACAGGCGCTGCCCGTCGCGGGATCCTCTTCGACGCCCAGCGCGGGTGCGCACATGCGAGCATACAGGTTGCCGCCGTCCCGTAGATCTCCAGCGAAGAAAAAGAGTTGGGGGACCACGCTCGCGAGAGCGTTGCTGTCCAGGCGGCACGATTGACCGCCGCCCGATCGACAGCCTCGTTCGACTTCAGTTGGGCAAAACAGAATGGAAGGCCGACGCCCGCGAAAAAGGATTGACTCACCTCGGCAGGCTCAATCGAGAGGGCGGCGGCGAGATCGGCCGGAGCAGGTGCGCCGGTAGGCGCGTCGATCTTCCCTGACAACGTCAATGTGCCGTGATACCCCCCCTTTCGCTGACCGACATCGACCATCACGGGACCGATATTCCCCTCCAGAATCAGCCGGATGGGATCAACGGTCTGGGCATGATGTTTCATCACCAGCGCACAGGCGGTCCCGATCGTGGGATGTCCCGCGAAGTTGAGCTCCGCCCGAGGCGTGAAGATACGCACTCGATAGGAGTTTGCGGGATCGTTCTTCGGTAGGACGAAGGTCGATTCAGGAAAGTTGAACTCGCGAGCGATTTTTTGCATGCCCTCGGTCGAAATGCCGGTGGCGTCCAGCAGAATGGCGAGTTGGTTGCCGCCGAACGGCGTTGAACTGAAGACATCGAGCCGCAGGGGTGTACCCGCGAATCGGGGGGACGCGCGACCGCGCAAGTAGTCGCCGAACACTACGGAACGCCGGGGATCGTTTCTTAGAGCTTTAGTGTGAGTGAACGATCCATGTGTTCAGTCGGCATACTCAACTGCACCCGCTAGTCCCGCCGCAGTTCTCGCACTTATAGCACGACCCGTTCCGCGTCATCAGCCCCCCGCACTCCGAGCACGACGGAGCATCCGCCGCCACTACCGGGAACGGCAAAGCCTGCTGGGGATTCGGCTCCGTCACTTGCAGCTTCGGAGTGTCGCCCGCTTCCCCCACTGCATATTCCGGACCCAGGAACTTTGCGCCCAGCCAACGGAAAATGTAGTCCATGATCGACTTTGCGTACGGGACCGTCGGATTCCCGGTCCAGCCGCTCGGCTCGAAGCGCACATGGCTGAACTTGTCGACGAAGAACTTCAGCGGCACGCCGTATTGCAGCGCATAGCTGATCGCCGTCGCGAAGCGTCCATCAGGCCCGAAATGGTCGAGCCTTCCTTCGCCATCGTGATGAACAGCTCGCCGGGCGATCCGTCATCGTACAAGCCCACCGTCAGGTAACCCTCATGCCCGCCAATCGAAAACTTGTGAGTAATAGACGCGCGCTCATCCGCCAGCTTGCGCCGGATCGGCCGGTATACCATCTTTTTCTTCCACTTTCACCCCGGACCGGTCCGTTCGCTTCCTTCGCGCCTTTGGATGTCCCGCTGCTCAAGGGTTGCACTCGCTTCGAATTATCGCGATAAATCGCCACCGCCTTCAACCCCAGCCTCCAGCTCTCCACGTAGGCGTCCATGATTTCCGCCGCCGTGCACTCCTCGGGCATGTTGATGGTCTTCGAAATCGCCCCCGAAATAAACGGCTGGACCGCCGCCATCATCCGGACGTGACCCATGTAATGAATCGACCGCTTCCCGTTCTGCGGGCGGAAGCTGCAGTCGAATACGGGCAGGTGCTCGTCTTTCAGGAACGGGGCGCCTTCAATGGTCCCCGTGGAATCGATATGATCGACAATCTTGTTCACCTGGTCGGCCGAATACCCGAGCTTGATCAGCGCAGCCGGAACCGTATTGTTGACAATCTTGATCACTCCGCCGCCCACCAGCTTCTTGTATTTCACCAGCGCCAGATCCGGCTCGATCCCGGTGGTGTCGCAATCCATCATGAACCCGATCGTGCCCGTCGGCGCGATCACCGTAGTCTGGGCGTTGCGGAACCCGGCCTGTTTCCCGAGGAGATAAGCCTCTTCCCAGCAGCGCTTGGCGTTTTCATACACTGCCGCCGGAACACGTTTATTATCGATGCGAGCCGTCGCGTCGCGATGCATGCGGATCACTTCGAGGAACGGTTCCTCGTTCACCGCATAGCCCGCGCATGGACCCGTGGCATCGGCCGCGATGCGCGCGCTGGTCAGATAGGACTGGCCGCACATGATCGCCGTCAGCGCCGCCGCCCAATCGCGCCCCTGATCGCTGTCGTAGGGAATCCCCATCGACATCAGCAGTGCGCCCAGGTTCGCGTAGCCCAGGCCTAGCGGCCGGAAATCATGGGAATTCTTGGCGATTTTCTCGGTCGGATAAGCCGCGTTGTCGACGATAATCTCTTGCGCGATGGTGACGGTATCGACCGCGTGGCGATAGGCCTCCACGTCGAACACGCCGTTCGGCCCGACAAACTTCATCAGGTTGAGCGATGCCAGATTGCACGCCGAATCGTCCAGGAACATGTACTCAGAGCATGGATTCGACGCATTAATCCGTGCCGTGTTCTTCGACGTGTGCCACTTGTTGATGGTGGTATCGAACTGCATGCCGGGATCGCCGCATTGATGCGTCGCCTCTGCGATCTGCTTCATCAGCTCGCGCGCCTGATAACGGTCCCGCTTCTCGCCATTCAGCCGATTCGTGGTCCACCACTCGTCGTCGTTGACCACCGCTTGCATGAATTCATCCGCGGCTCGCACGCTGTTATTGGCGTTCTGAAAGAAGATCGACGCGTAGGCGTCGCCATCGAGCGAAGAATCGTACCCGGCGTCGATCAGCGTGTGCGCTTTCTTCTCTTCCTTGGCCTTGCACCATACAAATTGTTCGATGTCGGGATGGTCCGCGTTCAGGATCACCATCTTCGCGGCCCGGCGAGTCTTGCCGCCGCTCTTGATCACTCCCGCGAACGCGTCAAAGCCCTTCATGAAGCTCAACGGACCTGAGGCGCGGCCGCCGCTCGACAGCAGGCCGTCTTCTTCACGCAACGTCGAAAGATTCGTCCCCGTGCCGGAGCCCCACTTGAACAACATCCCCTCGGTCTTCGCCAGGTCCAGAATCGATTCCAGCGTGTCGCCGACGGAATTGATGAAGCACGCCGAGCATTGCGGCCGAATCTCGTTCGGCTCCAGCTTCCGGACCCCGCCTGCCGCCTCGTCGTAGTACCAGCCGTAGCCGCGGGCTTCTTTCACGCCCACATTGAACCAGACCGGCGAATTGAAGCACGCCTTCTGCGTAAGCATCAGGTGCGCCAGATCGTCGGCGAAGGCCGCCGCATCGTCCACTGTCCGGAAGTAGCGCTGCTCGGCGCCCCAGCCGGCGATGGTATCTACCACGCGATGAATCAGTTGCCGGACACTGGTCTCGCGCTCCGGAGAGCCGGGCTTTCCCGTAAAAGTATTTGCTGACGACGATATTCGTCGCCGTCTGTGACCAGTCGACCGGCACCTCGACATCGCGCTGTTCAAAGATCACCGCGCCTTTGTCGTTGCCGATGGAGGCCGTCCTGTAGTCCCATGCCACATCGTCATAAGGAGTATGCCCAGCCACTTGATTGGCCGTGAAGTAGCGAGGAAAATCCACCCCGATCCGCTCACTGACCGAAATTGGAAGACGTAAATCCTTTAATTTCATAGCCACACCTAATTGTCCCATGGGTCACCTCTTTGTGTTACAGGCTTTTGTTACGAAAAAGCTGCTGTCGGCAATCATGACCCAATATCTGGGGGTTCGTCAAGAACTATATCTATATGCTGTGCATTAAGTTGCGAACTTGCCCTGTTTCCATTTTACCAAGCTGTTGGAACCAATGGGTCCCGGCTCAGGTTCGATCGCCAAGATATTCAGGATCTTTTGCGGGTGCCCGGCGCTGCGATTCACTTGCGATTTTTTGTAGCCAGCGCAACTCCACCCGGATCTGGTCGATGGCCAAGCCCACCATCCAGATAGCCTCATGAAAAGAATGCCCCACCTCCTTCCGGATGGCTCGTAAAACGGTCTGCTTGCTCGCCAGGTCACTCTCCAGAAATTTCTGACGGAGTTGCAGTTGCTTTAAGAAAACCCCTGGCCGCGCCTGCCACGATAGCGCGAGCCACGTGAGAAACGCCGGCCGCTCCTGCTGAGTGGTCCAGTCCTCGCGCTCCAGCGCGTCGGCGAGCGCCGCACGGCCATGGGCAGTGGTCGAGTAGGCGCGCCGCTCAGGACCAGGAGGCGGCCCGTCGCTCTCCACCGGTTCGATCAGTCCCAGCCGCGCCAATTTATCCAGCGAATAGTACACCTGGGGCCGCGAAACTCCCGCCCAATCCCGAACCTTGCGAAATTCGAGCAGCGTATTGGCCTGATACCCATGCATCGGGCGTTCGGCCAACAGGCTTAGAAGGACCAAATCCGGTGTGGTCAATTTTTCGCTTGACACGCTCTTCATTGTGATCTAGTCTAAATCAGACTAGAGAGGAAATCAACCATGCGAATGATTTTTCTGACCCTATTCTCGGCCCTCTTAATGGCCGCACAGGAGAAAACTATGACCGTGAAACGATTAACCCCGAACCTTCTGGCCGACGATGTCGGCGCATGCGTGAAGTTCTGGGTAGACCGAATGCATTTCGAAAAAACCGCGGAGGTTCCCGACGGCTCGACCCTCGCGTTCGCCTCTTTGCAAAAAGGAACCATCGAGCTGATGTATCAAAGCTATGCCAGCATGGACAAAGAACCCAGCGTCGCCGGCTTATATCAGCGAGGCACGGGATTTCTATTTCTGGAAGTCGACGACCTGAACGCGGTTCTGGCGGCCATGCAGGGTGTGCCGATGGTTAATCCGGTTCACAAGACCTTCTACGGATCGACCGAGTTCACAGTCAAGGACCCGGCCGGCCACATGGTCACGTTCGCTCAATTCCCGAAATAGCCGCTACGCCGTCACTTCAATCGCGACCGGCGGCAGCCTGCGGCGGCCGATGCGTAGTTCAAGGTATCGAGTCCCCGGCAGGATCGCCTCCGGAAGGCGGCAGTTTACCTCGAATCGCTGGGGACGCGGATCGGTGCAGAAATATTCAAGATCGGAAACCGGCAGGCCGTCAACCAGAATTTCGATCTCATGCGCACGCTGGATCTCTTCGAGGACCAGCTTCACATGCCGCGTCTCGATGCGATGGTCGGCCACCAGGTTTACACCGTCCGTCAGCATGCGAATGCGCGGCACCGACGGCCCAGGCGGAATCACGCGCAGGGTGGCGGGTGGAGAAATGCGCCGGCCGAGCCAGTGAATCTCGACGGGAAGCAGACCGGTCGCCTCCAGCTCCGGCAGAATCACGTTGACCTGCTGCAATCCGGCGTTATCCGGAGGACCGATGTAACAGATGGTGCCCAGCGAACTACCCACGGTCACCTGTAAGTGGTGCAGGCCGGCATCGGCGGGCAGATTTTCCACCCAAATGGAGATGGAAGCGAAACGCCCGCGGGATGGGGCCACCGGCTCAGAGCTGTTCGCGTTGGTGATCCGCCGGATGCCAACGGTTTCGCCTGCTTCGAGGCCCTTCAGCTCGTTCTTCTCGAACCAGCCGCGAGGCTGCTTGCGCCAAGTGGTCCACATATACTGCGTCCCGACGCCCTCCAGTGCGAGCGCCTGAAAATCGTGCATGCGGGCGAATTCCAGAACCTCGCTCGATGAGAATCGCGCGCCCGACCATGTGTCAGCCACCGCGTCGTTGCGAGCCAAGCCGCTGAATTGGAATCGAGCGATCGCGCCGGGCTTCATCACGCGATGCGTTTCGCGCAGATACTCGAACACCACATCGCGGCTCGGAATGTGCTGAAAGACGGCGTAGGAATAGACAAAATCGAAGGACTCGTCTTCGAACCTCGCCAAACTGGACCCGTCGGTGGCGTGGGGAAAAGCGTTCGGAACATCGCGGAGCTTTTCTTTGGCCAGCGCAATCATCTCATCCGCTACATCCACGCCGTGAATTTCAACGAAGTGCCGGCTCATGGGCCGCATCAGACGGCCCGGACCGCACCCGATTTCAAGCGCTTTCCATGCCCCCCGCTGAGCCAGCGGAACACGCCGCAGCTCCCATTCGAGCCCGTTAATAACTTCGGTCGCCGTGGCAAAAAATTCGGCGTCGTCCGAATCGCGGCGGCCGAAGGCGACGTAATATCCGGCGTCCTCGCGGGCGCGTGCGTTCCAGTCCTCGCGCATTCGCGCGGAAACGTCGGGATCGGCCATATTTATTTACGGCTGGAGTATTTATTCAATTCGTCAATGAAAACAGCCGCCGCGGCCGGCACCGCGACAGGAGTGGTGATCACTTCGCGATTCGTGATGGGGTGGCCGTACAGCTCCACGTTCCAGTCGCCGTCCTCGCGCAAAGTAGCCCCGCTGAGCGAAATTCCCGCAAACAAGCCGCGCGAACGGGACCAAGTGAGGATCTCGGCCGTCATCGCGGCATCGGTTTCGGCTTGCGTGGAACGCCCCACCGGTCCAGCCGCCGCCGACGCGTCGCCGCCGATCGTAAATTTAGTCGACAGCAGCCGATCCATCCCCTTCCGGTTCATCACCAGCATGAATACGTCGGTTTCCGAGCCGCCGATCTGCAAGCCGAAGCTGCCGCCTTCGACTCTTACCGATCCCGGCGCGGACCAACCCAGGCCGCCGGTCTTGCGGCAAGAAACAAATCCTTTGCCGTACTTCGCTCCGACGATGAACGCGCCCTTTTTCAGGCCGGGCACCACCACGACACATTGCGCTTTATTGAGCAAATCCTGAGGGATGGCTTTGTCGGGCGTGTCCATCACTTCTTTGAAGGACTCAGCCGCGGCGGCCAGGCGTTTGGGAGCGTCAGGCTCGGCGGCGCTCAAAAGCGCGGCGCCCATGCACAGAGCAGCGAAGATTTTCCGGTTCATTGAATATGTTCCTCAAGATGATGATGACACAAGGGCGCGTCATTCGTACTACCATCTCAATTTGAACCAGCGAAACCTGTAAAGAGGACCAAACATGGACGTTAAAGATAGAGTCGCAGTGGTAACCGGCGGAGGCACCGGCATCGGCCGCGCCATTTCCGGGCATTTCGCACGAGCGGCGCGCGCGTCGTGGTGAACTATGCCCGCTCGAAAGACGATGCCGAGAAAACCGTGAATCACATTCGCTCCTCCGGCGGCACCGCCATCGCCGTCGAAGCCGATGTGACCGGTCAGGATCAAGCCAAAGCTCTGATGGAAGCCGCGGTTCGCGAGTACGGACGGCTCGATTTTCTGATCAACAACGCCGGTTGGAGCCAGCGCGTTCCGCATCCGCAATTTGACGACTTGACGGATGAAATTTGGGATCGCGTATTCGAGACCAACCTGCGCGGCGCGTTTTATTGCGTCCGCGCCGCCGCGCCATTTCTCAAACTGAATCCCGGCGCGGCGATCGTCAACATCGCGTCGGTCGCGGCCCTGCAAGGCCAGGGGAGCTCCATGGCATACGCGGCATCGAAAGGCGGCATGGTCACGCTGACGAAATCCCTGGCCCGGGCGCTGGCGCCGGGGATTCGCGTGAACGCAGTACTCCCGGGGTTCATACGGACGCGCTTCGCGGGGTGGCCCGACGAAGCGTTTTCTTCAGCGGAAAAAATCACGCCTCTGGGGAAATTAGCGTCAGTGGACGATGTCGCCGAGGCAACCCTGTTCTTCGCGGCAAACGCGATGGGAACCACCGGGGAAACGCTGGTAGTCGACGGTGGAATGGCTCCGCTGGGGCCCAATTCCTAAGGGAATCATGCCGTTCGAACAGATCGTTTACGAAAAGACCGGCCAGGTCGCCACCATCACCATGAACCGGCCGGCGAAGCTGAACGCATACTCGGAAACCATGGTGCATGAGATGCTCGCGGCATTCGCGGAGGCCCGTGACGACGACGAGATTCGCGTGGTAATTCTGACGGCTGTGGGCCGCGGATTCTGCGCGGGAGGCGACATCAGCCGCGATTTTCAATACCCTGCGCGCTATCGCGGCCATCGGCTGGAATCCATGCTCGAGATGCGCGAGAACATGCATGCGCTGATCCGGTTCCTCTATCGCTTCGACAAACCCGTCATCGCAGCGGTCAACGGCGCAGCGGTAGCCGGAGGATTGACGCTGGCGCTGGCATGCGATTTTCGAATCGCCGCGGAAAGCGCCCGGCTGGGCGATACCAGCTTGAAATTCGCTCTAATTCCCGACGAAGGCGGCGCGTATTTTTTCCCGCGAGCCATGGGCCTGGACCGAGCGCTGAAGATGTCCCTGCTCTCCGAAGTATATTCCGCGCGGCAGGCGCTGGAGCTCGGCTTAGTGACCGAGGTGGTCGCCGATTCGGAATTGATGAATGCCGCTCGGGCGCTGGCGGAAAGGCTCACTGAAGCCGCGCCGCTGGCCGTTCGCGTCACCAAGCGAATGATGTACAAGCAGCGCACGATGGAGCTGGACAACGCGCTGGAGGACGCTGCGATGGCCACGCTGGTGGTCAATTACACCGACGACGTCAAGGAAGGCACGGCAGCCTTTCACGAGAAACGGAAACCGAGGTTTAGAGGCAAATGAAGGCTTGGAGGGTGCATGCGTGGAGTGAGCCGGAATCGATGTCGCTCGAGAGATCGACGATCCCGCTCCTGCCCGTGGACAAGTACGGATCCGTAATCATGCCGCGGCGCTGAACTTTTTCGATATTTTGCAAATTCAGGGCAAGTATCAGATCAAACCGCCATTTCCCTTCACGCCGGGCGCGGAGGTGGCGGGAATCGTCGAAGCCGTGGGCCAAGGCGTCGACTCCGTGCGCGAAGGCGATCGCGTAATGGCAATGCCGCACGGCGGTGGATTTGCGGAAATTTCTCTGGCGCCCGCTTCCAGCGTTTTCACGATGCCGGCTGGCATGAGCTTCGAAGAAGCCGCGGCGATTCCGATCGTCTATCACACCTCGCATTTCGCGTTCACGCATCGCACCCAGTTGCGCGCGGGCGAATGGCTGGTGGTGCATGCGGGCGCGAGCGGCGTAGGGATGTCGGCCATCCAGATCGCCAAGGCGATGGGAGCGCGCGTCATCGCCACCGCCGGCAGCGAATCGAAACGCGCATTCGCCACCGCTCAGGGAGCCGATCACGTGCTCGATTACTCGGATGCCGGATGGGTGGATCGCGTAAAGGAGCTGACCGGCGGGGGCGCCGATGTTATTTACGATCCTGTGGGCGGCGACGTTTTCGATCTGTCGACCAAATGCATCGCGCCCGAAGGCCGTCTGCTGGTGATCGGATTCGCGAGCGGCCGTATCCCGTCAATCGCCGCGAATCGCGTGTTGCTGAAAAATATGTCGGTGGTCGGGGTGTTGTGGGGAGGCTACGTCGCCAGCCATCCCGAATATTCAGCCGGCGTGCACATCTCGCTCATGGAGATGTATGCGGCGGGCAAGATACGGCCTTCGGTAGGCGCCCGCTATCCCTTCAGCGAACTGCCGCGCGGCCTGCGTGATCTAGCGGATCGCAAAGTGATGGGGAAGGCGATCCTGGCGATTTAGGCGTCTCTTTCGACCATATTGGTCACTTCCGCGGAGCGCACGCCGTAAACTTTGGCGAGCAAACGGCAGATCTCTCCCGCAAGCCGATCGGCCTTCTCCTTTTCATTCAGATCCAGCTCAACCTTGATGTAAAGATCCGTCCGTGCCATTTTCCGATGATACGATAGTGTTATCCGAAGGTGAATCATCCCTGCAAAATCTGCTCGAAAAGACGCGCAAAACGGTTCTGTCCCGGAGTCGGCGGGGATATTTGCGCGGTATGCTGCGGTACGGAGCGCGAGAATACCATCGATTGCCCGCTCGATTGCGAATATTTGCGGAGCGCGCGCCAGCATGAGCAATTGACTCCACTCACTCCCGAAGATGTGCCGAACCAGGACATCAAAGTGAGCGAGGATTTCGTCCGCGAGCACGAGCCCATCGTGATGTGGCTGACCCTTTCCCTAGGCCGGTCGATGGAGAAGGAACGCGCCGTGGATGGCGATGCGCGGGAGGCCATTCAAGCGATGATCCAGACCTATCGGACGCGTGAATCGGGGCTGATTTACGAGACCCGCCCGGCGAATCCCTTCGCAGCGGCCATTCAGCAAACTTTGACGGAATCCATCGAGGAACTGCACAAGCACGTCGCCAAAGAAACCGGAATGCACACCTTGCGCGATGCGGAAGTGCTGGGAGCGCTGGTATTCCTGCAAAGGATCGAATTGCAGCACAACAACGGCCGCCGGCGCGGGCGCGCATTCTACGACTTCTTGCGCGGCTACTTTCCCGATGCGCCCGCCGGCGAAGCCGAGTCTCGCGTGGCATTATGACCGGGTTCATCGTGTTCGCGCATGGCTCGAGTGTCGAATCCGCGAATGAAGCGGTGCGCAAAGCGGCGTGCGACGCGGCGCAGCGCGGCGGCTGGAAGATTTACGAGACCGCGTTTCTGGGGGGCGGCCAACCCGCTTTACAGGAAGCCGTCAGCCGCACGGTGGAGCGCGGAGCTTCCCGCGTTGTGGTGATTCCATACTTTCTGACGCTCGGGCTCCATCTGGAGCGGGATCTTCCTGCGCTGATTGAAGAAATAAAAATCCAGCGGCCGGGAATCGAGATTCAAGTTACCGCGCCGCTCGACGGACATCCCGCGTTGCTCGATGCTTTGGTCGACCGCGCCCAGGAATCGGCGGGGAAATCCTGATGCCCCGGCCGGTGACATTGGGACTCGCCACGGTGTGCGTCTTTGTCGTCGTTGCCGCCGCGATGGTCAAGTTGATGCCATCGCCGCTCAAGGAATCCGATGCCATGATCATCGGCTCCGTAGCCACCCTGGTAGCGTTACTGGTCTTGTTCCTGGTAATGGTCGCCACGACGAAATCGTCGAACGTGTTTTTCAAGAAACGTCGAAAATAGCGGGTTAACCCACCGACCGAAGGTCCACTTGTTTGTAGACGGCGCGGGTCTGCTCCAGCGTCGGAAATGTCATACCGGGAAGCTTAGCTTTCGCCGTCCCCGCCGCAACACCCCAGCGAACCGACTCTGCAAATGACTTCTTCTTGTCCATGCTCCAGGTGAACGCCGCCGCCATCGCGTCACCGGCGCCGATCGGGCAAAGTGCATCGATGTGCGGAGGCAGAATCTCAAACGTCCCTTCCGTGTTCGAGGCCACCGCTCCCCGGCTTCCGAGCGAGAGCAGGACGGATTCCGGACCCATCTTCTGAATGCGGTCGAGCGCTTCCAGAAACTGTCCTCGCGTGATCAGCGCACGCCCCAGCAACCGCTCCGCTTCATGCTGGTTGGGTGTGATCACCGTGGGCTTGGCGTCCAGCGAATGAAGCAGAGCCTCGCCGTCGGTATCCACCAGCGTCTTCACGCCCCGGCGCTGGGCCAGATGTATGATCTCGCTGTAAAACTGCGGTGGAACTCCAGGCGGGACGCTGCCACAGATCATCAGCCACTGCGCCTTCGCCAGCCGAGCCTCGACCAGATCGTGGACCTCTTTCAGCTCCCGTTTTTCGATCGGCTTGCCGATCTCGTTCAGCTTGATCGTCAAGCCCTGTTTATCGGAGATAGTGACGTTGCTTCGGCTTTCTTCCTTCACCCGGACCACTTCGAACGCGAATCCCTGGCCTTCCAGCATTTTCTGAATCCGCCCGCCGGCGGCGCCGCCGGAGGTGAGCAGCGCCAGCGTCTTCCCGCCAAAAGCGTGAATCACATGCGACGCGTTGATGCCCCGCCCTCCGGCTGCTTCAGTGCGATCCAGAATGTAGGCGCGGTCTTCGAACACAAGCTTGTCGACGCTGACAGTCCGGTCGACGGCGGGGTTAATGGTTAGTGTGACAATCATCCTTTACAGCGCCTAGCCAGTTTAGCGCGTGGGCCCCGCGCTGAAGAAATCAGGAACGGCTAACCTATTATCCTGGGCCGCCAACGCCATTCGGATTTCAGCGCATACGCCGCACTCATCTGCGTGTGCATTTTCTGGGGTACCACCTATCTTGGCATCCGGATGGCGCTCGAATCGTTTTCTCCTTCGACGCTGGTCTGCGTTCGATACCTGATCTCAGGGTCGATCATGCTGATCGTAGCGGCCCTGCGCGGCGATCATATCCCACGCGGCCGCGAACTGTGGCTGACCGCCGCCTTCGGCATCGTAACGCTGGGAATCGGGAATGGCTGCCTCGTTTTCGCCGAGCAGTGGATTCCCAGCGGCCTGGCCGCGCTGTTCGTCACCACGTCGCCGTTCTGGCTGGTGGGCGTCGAAGCCCTCGCCCCGCGAGGCGAACGCCTGCATCTCCCGAGTGTTTGGGGAATGCTGGTCGGCGTGACCGGGACCGCTCTCCTGGTAGCTCCCGCCGCCGCGAGCCTGCGCGCGAATCCTAAAGTGATTGGCGCGTTTCTGCTACTTCAGCTCGGATGCGCCGGGTGGGCCCTCGGCTCCATCGCGCAGCGTAAGACCACGTCGCGCGCGCATCCCTTCGTCAGCGGAGCCGTCCAGCAGCTCGCCACCGGGATTCTCTACATCGTTCCCGCCGTCCTCCATCCCGAGCCTGTCCACTGGTCCACCCGCGGAGTCTCCGCCTTGATCTACCTGATGATTTTCGGATCCATCGTCGGCTATAGCGCCTATGTTTTTGCGATGGACCGGCTCCCGGTCGCGGTCGCATCTATCTACACTTATGTGAATCCGATGGTCGCGGTGCTGCTCGGCTGGCTGGTCTATCGCGAAGCATTCGGCGTGCGGGAAGGAATCGCGATGGCGATCATCTTTGTCGGCGTGGCCCTGGTAAAGCGCGCCTCAGTCGCGGTCCAGAAACTTGGCCCCGATGGCGCCGCCGAAAGCGGGCAATACGGTGAATAGCAGGAAAAAGAACGGTAGCGCGACCAGGATGTTCTTTGGATCGCGAAACGCCGCGATCAGCTGGTTCAGCTCGGCATCGGATTTCCCGTATTGCTTCCAATGTTCCCGAAAGGCGTCGACGGCGGCGGTGTCGGATAACGCATACACCGACAAGGTCAGCAGGACCGCCACGATAACGAATCCGAAGACTCCGCAGATCCACCCGAGGTGCGCGCCGCTCAATGGCGAAAGCCGCTGCCCGGTGCGGCGCCGATAGAGATAGACCGCGCCGAATCCAGCCCCGATCAGGCACAGCGGCTCCAGGGCAAACGCAATTTGCCCCGTGATCGCCGAAACGACGATCGACAAAATCCCCGCCAGCAGCCCGATCCTGACCGCCAGGCGATTGTGAAATCCGATAGGGGGAGCCGCAGGGACCGGAATCGGCGGCGGCAAAATCTCAACCGGTAGCGGCGCT
>CAVPKR010000063.1:0-15683 GCA_963705675.1 Terriglobia bacterium | reverse complement strand
AGCTCGGCAAGGCCCTGGTCGGCCTGCTTGCGGCGCTTGGGGCCTTCGAAACCGAACGGCTTGGTGACCACCGCGACCGTCAGCGCGCCAGTTCTTTGGCCAGGGACGCGATCACCGGGGCGGCGCCCGTGCCGGTGCCTCCACCGAGCCCGGCCGTGACGAAGACCATGTCCGCGCCTTCCAGCATGTCGATGATTTTTTCGGTGTCTTCGAGCGCGGCCTGGCGCCCGACGGCGGGATCGGAGCCGGCGCCCAGTCCGCTGGTAATTTTCGAGCCGATGGCCAGCTGATTCGGAACCGGCGAGGCCGAAAGCGCCTGCACGTCGGTATTGAGCACGCAAAACTCGACGCCGCTCAGTCCTTCATTCAACATGCGTGCGACGGCGTTCCAACCGCCGCCGCCGATACCGAAAACGCGAATTTTAGTTTTGGGCGTGATGTCGTCTTCCCATCACGAATTTGAGTGTATCGAGCGCCATGATTTCCTCCCCTGTGTGCTTCTACCTTGCTACCCAACCCATTAATCCAGGCAACCGCCGCCGCAGGCGGCTGATGCAATTTCAACTTCGCCGAATACAGCGCAAGGCCCGCCGCCGTGGTCCACACCGGCGTGTTCAACTCGTCGGGCCAGTCGCCGAAGCCTTTCGCGAGCGCATTGCAGGCCTGGCAATTCAGAATGCGTTCGGCCATATCGCACATGCCGTTCAAGAGCGCGCCTCCGCCGGCGAGGACGATGCCTTCGCCAAGATTGCGCTCCATGCCGGCGCGCTGGAGCTCCGTGCGGACGTGAAGAAACAACTCCTCGGCGCGCGCTTCCAGAATTTCGTTGAGCACGCTGCGGCGGGCTTCGCGAGGGGGCGGCCCTCGGGCGATGGAACCTCGATCAAGCTCGAATCGGAGGTAAGACCGAGCAGCGCGCAGCCGTATTGCTGCTTCAGGCACTCCGCGTCCTCATAGGTGACTTTGAAAATCGCCTGGACGTCGCGGGTCAGATGGTCGGTCCAGATGGGAATACTCGACGCCAGTAGCAGCGCGTCGCCATCGTAGACCACCAGGTCGGACGAATGCAAACCCAGGTCGAGGACGGCGGCACCGCGCGCGCGCTCCTCAGGATAGAGGCACGCGTAGGCGGTGGCCATCGGCTCATAGACGGTTTCTTCGACGGCAAGACCAGCCAGATGCGTGGCGGCGACCACCGCCTGATGTTCCTGAAACGAAGCGGTGATGATGTGGACGTTGGCTTCGAGGCGGGAGCATACGCCTTTTTGCGGTTTGCGGGCTCCAGCGCGGCCATCGAGCGTGAAGTCCTGTGGCAGCACGTGGAGCAGCATACGGTCGCGCTCCAGGCGCAGATCGGAGGCGAGCTTCACAGCATAAGCCATGTCTTCGGCGTCCACTTCGCGGGGGCGGCCGAATTCGTAGACGCCACGGCTTTGGCCGCCCGAGATGCTCAGGCCGCCGACGCCTACCGTGACGCTTTCAATCGAAACATGCGCGCCGCGCTCGGCATCAATGACGGCGCAGCGGATGGAATCGGCGAGGGCTTCCTGATCCGTGACGCGGCCCTTGGCCCAGCCCGAGGTATGGGCTAACCCATGCGAGAGATAACGGATCTGGTCGTTTTCGAGCGTGCATACGATGCAGCGCGTCCGGGAACTTCCGGCGTCGACGCCGACGGCGAGCTGGGTCTTCGAGGCCATTTATGGATCCACCACTGTGATTCGATCTTCAAGACGCATATCGAGCGTGGTCGCGTCCGGCAACCGCCGCTTAATCTCCGGATAATTACGATTGAAATTTTGAAAACGAAGTTTGAAGTTATGATCGCCGAGCAGCAACGTAACCACCCGGCCTTCCCACGGCTGGCTGACCTTGACGTTGTCGGGGTCGGAGACGTCGATCCGGGAGATCTGAGCGCCGCTCTCGCCCAGCTCGCGCGTGAGGCGAAGCATGCGATGAACGCGGTCGCGCCGCTGGGCAATAGGATCGGCGGCGGCCACGCCCGCTAATACGGGTAGCGCAAATCGATCCGGCGCGGGCGGCAGAATCACACCATCCTCATCGATCAGGCCGAAGCGTGACGGCGCGGTAGAAATGAACGCCACGGGGGTCCGCTCCACACTCGAACCACCACTCGATTGGGCCACAGGCGGACGATGGAGGCATCCTTCACCCAGTCGACCGTGCGTAGAGTAGCTCGCCGATCGGCGAGGGGCAACAGATACACGCTGCGTCCGGCATCTTCGGCGAAGACGGCTTCTATCCGGCGCGGAGAAGCGTGATTCGCGCCCGCGACTTCGAGGGTCGCGGTTTCGGGCAAGCCTTCGGGACCGTTCAGCGCAAAGCGTGAATCGCGGATCAGGAACTCCTCGGCGATGTGCCACGCGTACAGCGAGGCCAGGCCTAAAATCACCACCACGACCCCCGCTGCAGCAAGGCGCCACCAGGAAAGCTCGCGGCGGGGCGCGTCCCTGAGCGAATGCGCGGCTTCGGCACGGGCTGGGTTTCTTCATCGTGCAAGGGGAGTGTGCCGGCGCCTTCGTTCCTCTTGCGTCCCATTACTGTGTCGCCGCCAAACGATTCAGAATTCTCGCCGGCCTGATAAACACTTCCCGCGCCCAACGTCAGGATCGCGTCGCCAGGCTGCGCCGCGGCCGTCACCGAATCGATTCCTCGATCCATGCCGCCGGCGTAATGCGCGCTGCGATGGCCGAAGGCGCGAATTCGCTCCACCAAAGCTTCGGCGCTGACGCCTTCAATGGGGGTTTCCGACGCCGCGTAAATATCCAACACGATGCACCGAGTCCGCCTGATGAAAAGCTCGCGCGAAATCGTCCATCAAGAGCTTCGGTCCGCGTATAGCGATGCGGCTGGAACAGCACATGAACGTGCGAGAAGCGGCAAGCGCGGGCCGCGCCGAGGGTGGCGCGAATTTCGGTCGGGTGATGGCCGTAATCGTCGATCACCGTGACGCCTCGCTCTACGCCGCGGATCTGAAAACGCCGCTCCACGCCGCTAAAGGCGGCCAGAGCTTCGCGAATCGTTTCGACCGGAACGTCCAGCTCCAGGCCGACCGCGATCGCGGCCGCGGCGTTCAACACGTTATGCGCGCCGGGGATTCAGATGAAAGCGCCCGAGATCGCGGCCCCGAAATCGCAGATGAAAATCGCTCGCCATATGGCCGCCGGCGCAATGCGTGAACCCGCAGATCGGCCTGCGCGCTGGTTCCATAAGCCAGGATGCGGCGATTCACGCCCGGCAAGATCTGCTGGACGTTTTCATCGTCCATACACAGTACGGCCACGCCGTAGAAAGGCACTTTGCCTGACGAATTCGGTGAACGCGCGGCGAATCTCTTCGATATTCGCGTAGTGATCCAGATGCTCCCGATCGATATTGGTCACTACCGCTACGATCGGCGCCAGCTTCAGAAACGAGCCGTCGCTTTCGTCGGATTCGACCACCAGGTAATCGGTCTTGCCGAGGCGGGCGTTGGCGCCGCCCATGGTGCCGACGCGCCCTCCGACGACGATGGTCGGGTCGAAACCGGCATGGCTCAAAACGGCGGCGACCATCGACGTGGTCGTGGTCTTGCCGTGGCTGCCCGCCACCGCGATGCCGTATTTCTGGCGCATCAACTCAGCCAGAAGCTCGCCGCGCGGGATCACCGGAATCGCCAGGCGGCGCGCTTCCATCACTTCGGGATTGTCGGCGCGTACGGCGGAGCTGATCACAATCGCCTTCGCGCCGTCGAGATTTTCAGCCGCGTGGCCTTCGAAAATCACAGCGCCGCGCGCGGTAAGCCGCTCCGTCGCGGGCGACAATTTCAGGTCCGATCCGGTCACGCGATACCCCAACTCGAGCAGCACTTCGGCCAGACCGGACATGCCGATCCCGCCGATGCCGACGAAGTGAACGTGCTGGGGCTTAAAGAACATTTCAATACTGTATTGTTTCGGCTTTCTTACGGCTTGTCAATGTACTTGTCAATGGAGAAAGGTTTCCAGAATCTCCGCGGCTCGCACGTCCGCGCCGGGATGGGCAAACGACCGCGCTGCTTCGCCCATGGACTCCAGCTTGCTGGGCTCGGCCTGGATACGCTCCACCTCTTCCACCAGGCGAGCTCCGGTCAACTCCGCATCCACGATCAGGCGAGCCGCTCCGGCTTTTTCGAAACGCTTCCGCGTTGCGCAACTGGTGCTGATCGGCGGCTGTCGGAAGGGGAACCAGAATCGATGGCTTGCCCGCCGCTGCAAGCTCGCTGACCATCCCTCCCGCGCGGCTGATCACCAGGTCCGCTTGGGCGAACATGCCGGGCATATCGTCGAAGAACGGAGCGATGGCTCCATTCAGGCCGGATTTGCCAAACCCCGCGGCCAGACTTTCGTAATCGGCGACGCCGGTCTGATGCAGCAGGCGAATCGAGCGGTCCTTCCACAGCGGCCAGCTCTCCTCCATCGCGCGGTTGAGTGCGCGCGACCCCTGGCTTCCGCCCGTAATCAGAAGGGCCAAATGCTCCTGAGGTGGTCTGCGTGGAATCGAGAAGAATTCTTGGCTCACCGGCCGTCCCGTCACTTCGGTACGGCCTTTGGGGAACCAACGCGCGGTTTCGGGGAAGCTGACCAACGCGCGCGCCACGAAGCGAGCCAGACGCCGGTGCGTGAACCCCGGTATCGCGTTCGGCTCCATTACGACTACCGGCAATCGCTTCCACAGCGCCGCGAGCAGCACCGGACCAGCCACGAATCCGCCCATCGAAAATATCGCCGCGGGCTTGATTCGATCCAGCATGCGCGCGGCCTGCCAGACTGATGGGCAACTCCGCCAACGTCGCCAAGGTCCGCCGCAGGCCGACGCGATTCAGGCCGCCGATTTCGATCCACTCGATAGGAAACTTTTCCGCCGGGACCAGCTTCGCTTCCATGCCCCGCCGCGTGCCGATGAAGTGAACGGAGTGCCCGCGCGCGCGCAGCTCCCGCGCCACGGCCAGTGCGGGAATCACGTGGCCGCCGGTTCCCCCCGCCGGCCATGACGAAGATTCCATGGTTCGGTGTTAGGCTCTCATCCCTCATTTTCGCTCACGCTCAACAACATCCCCAGCGCACAGCAAGGTGCTCAACAGCGAGCTTCCGCCGAAACTGATCATGCGGCAGCGGAAATCCCTGGTGGGAGCCATATCCAGGACCACGCTCATGTTGATCAACGCCTGGACTACGATCGAAACCGTAACGCCCAGCGCCAGATATTTTCCGAACTCGTCACGGGCGAAGGAACAGGCGGGCGCCGCGCCAAACAGGATCACGATGAACCCGGCGAGCACCGCGGTCGCTCCCCACAAGCCCAATTCCTCGCCGACGGTAGCGAAAATAAAATCGGTGTGAGCGTCGGGCAGGAACATCAGTTTCTGTTTGCCCTGCATCAGGCCGACGCCGAGACCCTCCCGGCCCCGACCGCAATTTTGATTGACGCGGCTGATAGCTGGCGTCGCGTACGGTGGTCGACCGCTGCACGTAATCGCGAACCCAATGATGCGTGTCGATGGTCTCGATCTTTGAATAATCCGGGTCGAAATAACGAAATGATGCGCGCCGCACGCGATAGCCGCGCGACAAGCATCGCGATCACTACCAGGGCAGCGCCATGGCCCCCGACGCGTACCATATAGCGTTTTTCGAGCCCCGCCACCCAGAACACGATCACCGCCGTGATTACCGGCACCAGCGCGGTGCCCAGATCGGCGACCACCACCATGACCGCCAGCATCGCCACCGCGACAAACGCCTGCCGCAGCGTGCGTTTGTCATTGATCGCCTGCGAGCGCCGCGAGACGAAATACGCGAGAAAAAGAATCAGCGCGGGCTTGGCGAACTCCGACGGCTGTAGCGACCCTAGCCCGAAGGGAACCAGCGGTGCGCGCGAGGGTCCACGAAATACACGATCACCAGCACTCCCAGCACGATCCCGAGCCCGGAGAACGCCCACGCCGGGCTGTGAAGGTCGCGGTAATCGCGGCGCTTGAAATACATCAAGGCGGGGAACGAGGCGGCGGCCCAGACGAGTTGGCGAACCCACAAAGTGATACGGCGGGACGTGATAGCGCAGCTCCGCGACGGCGCTCGACGCGCTATACAGCATCACCAGGCCGAAGCCGACCATGGCACAGAATGGTGCAGGAAGAGGGTCCAATCGGTTTTCAGGCCTGGCCATTTCGACCTCTCTGGAGACTTTCCGAACAGTTCGTTTGAATTCTCGCCCGCGATGCTCGAAATTTTCGAACTGATCGAAGCTCGCGCAGGCCGGGCCAGCAGAACGGTGTCGCCTGGAATGCGCGCGGGCCGCGGCAACTTGAACGGCACTGCGATGGTCCCGCATCGGATCAGCGGCAGCGCGCCGTGCAACTGCGCCGCGATCTTCTCCGCCGCCGCGCCCATCAGCAAGGCCGCGTGGGCGCGGCCTTGAGCGGATCAGCCAGCGGAGTGTAGTCGCTATTTTTATCCTTGCCGCCGAGAATGATCCAGAGGCCGCCGAGGAAAGCGTCGATCGCTTTGAGCGTCGCGTCGACGTTGGTGGCTTTCGAATCGTTATACCAGGCGACACCGTTTAGCTCGCGCACAAATTCCAGGCGATGTTCGACGCCGGGGAAACTCATCACCGCTGCGGAATCTGTTCGTGGGTCGCTCCGGCCAGCTGCGCGAGCGCGGCGGCGGCCATGGTGTTTTCCAGATTGTGGACGCCGCGCAGAGGCACTTCGCCGCTGGGCATCAGAGGCCCGCCGCTCAGCATGATCCGGCCTTGATCGAGCTATGCGCCGGTCACCTGCGTCGCGTGGAGCTAAACCATACATGCAATCCCGCGCTGCGGCTCGCATAAGCCGCGGCAGATCGGATCATCGGCATTTAGTACCGCAAAGTCCCCTGCGCGTTGATTGACGAATAGCCGCGCCTTCTGTTCCGCGTAGTTCTCAAGCGTCCCGTGACGGTCCAGATGATCCGGCGTGACATTCAGCGCGGCGCCGATGTACGCGTGAAACGTCTCGGTGGTTTCGAGCTGGAAACTGGACAGCTCCAGCACGTTCCACTGGCGTGCTTGGGACGTTTTCACCATCGAAGCGGGAGGCGTTCCGATGTTGCCTCCCACCTGCACGGGAATCCCGCTGGCTTTCAGGATGTGCCCGGTGAGCGCGGTGGTAGTGGTTTTTCCATTCGAGCCGGTGATACCGATGATGTCTCCTTCAAGGAACCAACTGGCGAGTTCTAAATCGCCGATCACGCGAACCCCGCGTCGGCGGGCGTGGTTCACGACCTCAATGTCAGTGGGGACGCCGGGTGAGAGCACGATCAGATCCGCGCCGATAAAAGCGGCATCAGTCTGAGGTTCGACGGTAAGCCCCGCGGCTTCCCTCACGCTCTGATCCACCGCGCGCACCTTCGCGCCTTTCTCAAGCAGCAGCTCGACGGCGGCGATACCGCTCTTCGCCATTCCGACGACCACGACATTTAGACCAGCCAGCTTCATCTCAGTTTTAAAGTTGTCAATGCGAATAAGGCCATGATCAATCCCGCGATCCAGAACCGGGTGATCACTTTCGATTCCTGCCAGCCCAGCGCTTCGAAATGGTGATGGATCGGCGCCATTTTGAAAATTCGTTTTCCACGCAGCTTGTAGCTGGACACTTGCAGGATCACCGACAGGCACTCGATCACATAGACCCCGCCGATGAACAGCAACAGGATTTCCTGTTTCAGCAACACCGCCACTACGCCCAGGCTGCCGCCCAACGCCAGCGACCCTACGTCGCCCATAAAAATCTCGGCCGGATGCGCGTTGTACCAGAGAAAGCCCAGCGAGGCCCCGGTCATGGAGGCGCAGAAAATCGTCAACTCGGTGGCGCCGGGAGTTCGCGCCAACTCCAGATAGCGCGCGAATTCCGCGTGACCCGAAAGATAGGAAAGCACCGTCATCGCGCCCGCCGCAATGATCATCAATCCGATGGCCAAGCCGTCCAGGCCGTCGGTCAGGTTCACGGCGTTCGAAGATCCCACCAGCACCAGCGTGATAAATCCGAAAAAGAAAACGAACGCCAGCGGATACGTCCACGGATTCCGTAACAGCGGATGGATCAGCAGATCGGGATTGAATTTCTTGAAGAACGGGATATTCATGCTGGTGGAATAATGGCCCCGCGCATTCATGGCGAGCAGAAGAACGCCGATCAGCAGCGACGCGATGATTTCCAGGCCCAGCTTTTGGCGAGTCGTCAATCCCAGGTTGCGCTTGCGGATAACTTTCGTATAGTCGTCCCAAAAGCCGATGAGGCCGAAGCTTACCAGGCCTGCCAGCGCCACCCACACAGCGGGAACGCTGAGGTTCGCCCACAAGAGCGTCGGCACCAGGATCGACAGACAAATCAGAATTCCGCCCATAGTCGGCGTCCCGGCTTTTTTCTGGTGCGATTTGGGCCCATCCTCGCGGATATGCTGTCCGATCTGAAACTCGCGCAGCCGTGCGATCAACCACGGGCCCAGCGCAATCGAGAGCAGCAGGGCCGTCAGGCTCGCCATCGAAATTCGAAACGTGGCGTACTGGAACACGCGGAAGGGCGTGTAGAGACGGAACAGCTTCTCGTAGAACAGCCAGTAAAACATCGGTCAGTTTACGCCCCCTTCGGGTTCAGAGGCGAGAAATTCTTTGAGCGCGCGTTCGACATGGACCCCACGCGACCCTTTAAACAGGATCGCATCGCCAGGCTCGGCCAGGGTGCGGAGCATGCGGCCGGCTTCGGCTGGGTCCTCGAAAAAAAACGCAGCGCCGGCCGAAGGCCTGCACGCATGGCTGCGTCCAGCGTGCAACAGGCAGCGCCGCGTATTCCGACGAGCACGTCGATCCCCTGCTCCGCGGCGTAAGTGCCTACGTCGCGATGCAGAGGCTCAGCCCAGCGGCCAAGTTCAAGCATCTCTCCCAGGACGGCGATCCGGCGCCGCGCCGGCGTATCTTTCAACACGTCGAGCATCGCTCGAACCGCATCCGGATTAGAGTTGTAGCAATCGTTATACACCAAAACACCCTGGTGATGGAAGTGCTCCCCGCGCATTTTTGCCGGTAAAAGTTCTTGGATGGTTTTCTTCAGGCTGCCGGGTTCGATTCCATACAGCCCCGCCACCGCGATTCCCGCGAGCATGTTCGACACGCTATGCCGCCCGGTAAGAGCGCTCTCGAAAAAAGTTTCGCCGACCCGAAATCGCACGCCGTCAGCCGAATAAACGACGTCTTCCGCCCTAACATCGGCGTTGGGCGATTGGCCGTAAAAAATGGTCCGCCCGGGATGCGTGAACCCGGCGACCCGTGGATCATCGGCGTTCAGCACGGCCGTGCCATCCGGTGGCAGCGCGTCGATCAATTCCCGCTTTGCGGCGGCGATATCCTCCACGGAATCGAAGTACTCGATATGCGCATAGCCCACGTTGGTCACGACGCCGACGTTCGGCTTGGCGATGCCCGCAAGGTCGCGAATTTCACCGGCGTGATTCATTCCCAGCTCGATCACGGCGACGCGAGCAGTTTCATCCAGCCGCAGAAGCGACAGCGGCAGCCCGACCTGATTATTCAGGTTGCCCTCGCTTTTCGCCGTCGCTATGCCCACGCTCAACATTGCCGCGATCATGTCCTTGGTGGTCGTCTTGCCGGCGCTGCCGGTCACGGCGACCACCTCCCCACCCCACATCTCGCGCGCCTGCGAAGCCAGTGTTTGCAGGGCTTTTAACGAATCTTCCACGTGCAAGGCCGGCGAATTCACTCGCCGGTCCGCAATTACCGCAACCGCGCCTTTCCCCAAAACTTCCTCGGCGAACGCGTGCCCATCATGCACCGGACCCCGTAACGCAAAAAATAAATCGCCGGGCTGAAGCGTGCGCGAATCTACGCTCCAACCGGTCACCATCGCCTCGGATTCGACACCCACTCCCAGGATCTCCGCCACGCGGCGCAGCGGAATTTTCATTCTGGATCCTTCTTTAGCAGGGCTCGCAGAACCGCCCGAGCCGTTTCCCGATCGTCGAAATCGATGGTGCGATCCTTCAGCACCTGATAAGTCTCATGCCCTTTCCCGGCGATCAGCACCACGTCGCCGGGTCTGGCTTCCGAAATGGCGCGCCGGATCGCCACCGCGCGATCGGGTTCGGCCACGTGCGGCGTGTCGAAGCGCCGGATCCCGACCATCGCGTCATTCATGATGTCGAGCGGATCCTCAGAACGCGGGTTATCGGAGGTCAGCACCAGGTAATCGCTCAGCTCCGCCGCGGCCATGCCCATCAACGGACGCTTGGAGCGGTCGCGGTCGCCGCCGCAGCCGAATAGCGTGATCACGCGGCCCGCCGCCACCGACCGCGCCACTCGAATGATGTTGCGAAGCGCGTCATCCGTGTGCGCATAATCCACCACTACCAGGAACGGCTGCCCTTCGTCCACACGCTCGAATCTGCCGGGAACGCTCCGGCACGCGGCGATCCCGCGCGCGATGGTTTCGAGGTCGATTCCATAGCTGATCCCCGCGCCCGCCGCGGCCAGAATATTCTGCACATTGATGTGCCCGTTCAGCGGCGATTCGATCGCTTGGCGAGCGCCCTCAAACACCAGGTCGAAGCGGAGCCCGTCGAAACCCGAGCTTACGTTCTCCGCTCGAATCTGCGCGCCGGTTCCATACCAGAGCACTTCGCCGGAGCCAGCCTTCATGGAAACGCTTGCCGGATCGTCTGCGTTCAGGACCGACCACAGCGGCGCGGGAGAATCCACCGGCGCGAACAGCCCCCGTTTCGCGGCGGCATATTCTTCCATGGTGTGGTGAAAATCGAGATGGTCCCGCGTCAGATTGGTGAACACCGCGGTGTGAAAGCGTATCCCGTAGACCCGTCCCAGCGCGAGGGCGTGCGAGGAAACTTCCATGGTCAGACGCTGCCCGCCGCGCTGCTCCAATTCCCAGGCAAAACGCAACACGTCAAGGGATTCCGGCGTCGTGTTGGCCGCGTGCAATCGCTCTCCCGCCAACCGATACTCTATGGTTCCGATCAACCCGGTGACGAATCCCGCCGCTTGCAGAATCGAATCGACCAGGTACGAGGTAGTCGTCTTGCCGTTGGTCCCGGTGATTCCGGTGAACAAGACACGCTGGTCGGGGCGCGCGTAGAAATTGCCGGCAGCAAGGGCTAACGCGTGGCGTCCGTTCTCCACTTCGATCCACGCCGCCGCGAAATCGGGGGGCGCGGGCAATTCGCTCACGATAGTGGACGCGCCTAGGGCCACGGCATCCTGCGCGAACTTGCGTCCGTCGACGCGCGATCCTGCAAACGCGAAAAACAAGAAATCTTTCCCCACCCGGCGCGAATCGTATTCGAGGCCGCTAATCGTCATGGAGGCCAAGCCGGGCAAAAGCTCGCCCCGGAGCTTCACGCCGTCCAGCACCTGGCCTAAGGTCATTTCTTAAGAGTGGGACAGTTTCTCCGACTTGGCCCAATTCCTCACTTCGCAAACTGAACCCGCACCTGCATGCCGGCCGGGAGAACCGATCCCGCCGGCGGATACTGGCCCCTGACGACGCCGATCTCCGGCGTGCCCAGCGTTTCCACTTCCAACCCTCTGGCCGAAGATTCTTCCAGCACGCCTCGCAGCGTCATGCCATGAAAATCCGGTACCTTCGGACCCGCCACCACCGCTGATAAAAATGGCCGCCGGCCTGCGTCTCACGGACCGGGAGAACCCGATACGTCGTCCGAGACCGGCGGCTGAGTGACGGAGGATACAACTTGTGACGGCACGCTTCCGTGCGCGTTTAAACTCTTTGGCGCCGCTTCGCCACGGGCGGCGGCATCGTTAGCTTCCAATTTCGCCGCGGGTTCACCCAATCCCGCGATCGCGAGATCGTAATGATCTTCCTGGGCCGGCGCCTTCACCGCGGCGCGCAGCGCCGGCGAATCCGGCAGATCCTTCGGCACATCCAGCATTCGCAGCGCCGCCATCGCGACTTCGCTGAACACCGGAGCCGCCACCGGCCCGCCGAACCCGGCTTCTCCGCCCGAGGTTCCTTGCAGCGTGACTACAATCACGATCTGCGGATTGCTGACCGGCGCGAAGCCAAGAAAGCTGGCGTTATAGTGATGCGTGTAAGCGTGGGCCTTCAAATCGTAAATCTGCGCCGACCCGGTTTTTCCGCCCGAAGTATAGCCTTTCAGATTCGCGTAACGCCGCGCGGTTCCGCGTAAGACTACGCCCTCCATCATGGACCTCATCTGAATCGCCGTATCCGGCCGGATGATTCGCTCAGGAGTATCGGCCGGCGTCCGCTCCACCGCCTCTCCCACCTTCTGACGAGCCATCACCAGCCTCGGCTTCACCATCAACCCGCCATTGGCGATCGCCGCGCCAGCCAAGGCAAGCTGGATCGACGTCACACTGACCTCGTGTCCCATTGCCAGCGACCCGATAGAAGCAAGGAGACCAGTCCTCCACTTTGCGCAGCAGCCCGGTCGATTCCCCGCGCAGCTCGATTCCCGTCTTTCTGTCCGAACCCGAAGCGGCGCTGATATTTATACAGCGACCGGTCGCCCGTCTGTAGCGCGATCTGGATCGCCCCGATATTGCTCGAATGCGCCAGCACGTCCGCCATCGCTCATGGGACCGTGCGGATGCGTCGTCATGAATCATGCGGCCGAACAGGTTGATGCTTCCCGCCGCCGCAATTGATCATGGTTTCGGGACGCAAATGCGTCGTCTCGAGCGCCGCGGACAACGTGATCACCTTGAACACGCTCCCCGGCTCGAACGGGGTAGTTATGGCGATATTGCTGCGGGCGTTTTCAGGCTCGTCGGCGACTGGTGGAACGTTCGGATCGTAAGTAGGATAATTCGCCAGCGCCAGAATCTCGCCCGTATAAGGATTCATCGCGACCAGCGACCCGGTCTTGCGCGCATGATTCGCGATGACGGCCTTCTCCAGCGCTTTCTCCGCGTCGTATTGCAAATTCGAATCGATGGTCAGCGTGATGTTCGCGCCCGGCTCCGGCTTGCGCGACACCACCGACTCGTAGGGATTCTGCTTTACGTCGGTGAACACGCGCGCCAGTCCCGGCTCGCCCGCCAGATCTTCATCGAAGCTCGGCTTCAATCCCGGATGCCCCGCGCTCGAACGTGTCTTCCGAATTGACGATTCCCATCGACCCCACCACGTGGGCCGCGAGCTGTTGATGCGGATAAAAACGACGCATCTCCGGCCGGAACTCCACCCAGTTCAGCTTCAAGCTGCGCAGCCGCGCCGCTTCATCCGCCAGAACCTTGCGCTTGATCCAAAGAAAACCGCTGTCGCGCAGGGACGCTTCCTGGATCTTGTCGAACAGCTTCTCGCGATCCATGTTCAGCACGCGGGAAAGCAGATCGGCCGCCATCCCGGGATCCGAAATCTTCTGCGGATTCACGCACACCGACTCGGCTGGCAGGCTTTTCGCCAGCGTCTGCCCGTTGCGGTCGAAAATGGCCCCGCGCATCGCCTGAATCTCCTGCGTGCGCGATTGCTGCTGCTGCGCCAGCGCGCCAGATCATCGTGCTGAAGCACCTGGAGCCACACCAAGCGCCCGAAAATGACGCCCGGACCACGCCACCAGGATCCAAAGGAGCCCATGCAGACGCCGTGTGGATTGATTCCCGGCATGATGTTGCGAGCGCTCCCTACTTCTCGGTTCATCGCGAGCGATGCCGTTGCGGCCGTTTTCGAGATATACCACCTTCTGCGACGGCGGATCGATGAACTGCTGCTCTGCGCCAGCTCTTCCATGCGCGCCGGAGAAACCAGCTGGCCTCTTTCAGCTCCAGCGAGGCTTGTTCGGTCGCCAGGCGCCGCCCTCTTGCCGCAGGCGATCTGGATCTTATAGCCCGCCAGCAGGCCATATGCGCTCGGCAACAGGACGCCCACCAGCAGCATCACGGCCGCGACCACCGATCCGATCAGCTTCCAGCATGTTCCGCGACGCGCTCGGTTCAGCCTCGCGGACGCATGCCGCTGTTGTCGATTTGTTTTACGAAGAAATAAATATCCTCATTCGGAAATGCCCGGACTCGGATATCGACGCGTCCACTCGCCCGGCGCCGGGGCCGCTCGTTCGCCCACGCGGTCGAAGCCTTCGCGCTCGATCGAATATCCGGTTATACACGTTTGCTAATGTGGCCATCGTTCTGATACCGTTATCCTCCGACGACTTCAATCGCGCGCAATTTCGCGCTGCGGGACGGCAGAATTGTCCCTGATCTCTTCTTCCGCAGGCCGCACGACGTGACGGGTGAGAATCCTCGCTCGTCCGTTTCGCGGCCATCGCCTGAAAACTCTGTTTCACTTTACGGTCTTCGAGCGAATGGAAAGTCAGCATCACCGCGCGCCCGCCCGGCTTCACCAGCCTGTGGAATCAATTCGAGCAGCGCGCTCCAATTCCTCCGGTCTCCCGGTTCACCGCGATCCGCAGCGCCATGAACGTCTGCGTGGCCGGGTGAATTTTTGCGTGCGGGGCGCGACCCCCTCGATCAGCTTGGCCAACTGACCGGTGGTTGTGATCGGCCGCGCCCGCACGATTGCTCTGGCTATCTTCCGGCTCCTCCTTTCCTCGCCGAACTTGTAAATCAAATCGGCGAGTTCCTTTTCCGATTCGTAATTGACGAGGTCGGCCGCCGTCTCGCCCTGGCTTCGATCCATTCGCATGTCCAGCGGCCCGTCGGTCATCAGCGAGAACCCTCTCTCGCCCTCCGTCAACTGATATCTCGAGACCCCTAAGTCCGCGAGCAACCCGTCCAGTTGTGAAATCCCCACGTCCCGCAGCGTCTTCTTCCAATCCGACGAACGAAACTCTGATGAAACCGTATCCGCGAGCCACCACTCCGCTGTATTCTCTCGCGCTAATTCCAAGCTCTCGCGCGTCCCGATCGCACGCGAAAACCAATCCCCGTGATCCAGCCGCTGCGCGATCGCCCCGGCATGCCCGCCTAACTCCCGCGGTCGCGTCCAGATACACCCCGTCCGGCTTGAACGCCAGATACTCCAGGCACTCGCGCGAGCATGACCGGTACGTGCATACATGGCCGCTACTTCAGCCCTCTCTTCTCGAGGAGCCGACCTTGTCGCCCAAATCGACCAGGGCCCGCTGCATCCGCTCTTCGTAAATCTTCCTGCCGAAAACATTGATGTGGCCGTGATAATAATCGATCCATACCGGCTGCTTTTCCATCTCCAGTTTCCGCCGCAACTCGGTCGGCACCAGTACCCGTCCCTGTTCCGTCGATCTCCGATTCCGCCGTAGACGTTGGCGATAAACGCCACGTCCTGCGCAATCCGAGTCCTCGCCAGCGTCTCGAAAAGATTTTGATTGCGCTCCCATGCCTTTTTGGGGTAAATTCGTGCTACCCTCATGTCGAGCGTGGTCATAAAGAACTTGTCCTCCAACGACTTCAAGTACTTGCGAACCGAACCGGCAGCTTGACGCGCCCCTTTTCGTCACACTTCGCCTGGAAAATCCCTAACGGAGGCTCCGGCGTCGACACTTCGCTGCCCACTTCACCCACAAAAGTCCTACCAGGTCCACATTAAACCACCTTTGGGCGATCAAAGCAAGAACTTTGTTGAAGGCGAACGACTTACGCCATTTGTTCGCCAATTA
>CAVPKR010000062.1:0-12158 GCA_963705675.1 Terriglobia bacterium | reverse complement strand
ACCAGATCGAGCGCACGCTGATAGCTCTTCGCGGCCTCTGTCTTCGATCCCATTCGCCGCAGCAAATCCGCACGCGCGGAATGCAATAAATGATAATCGTTCAGCTCTCCGGATGCTGCCAGTTCATCGATCAGCGCCAGGGCTGGCTCAATCCCGTGGACCATCGCCACCGCGACCGCGCGATTCAGCGAGACGATCTGAGAAGACTGCACGCGGTCCAATAAATCGTACATCCGCAGAATCTGCGGCCAGTCTGTATGCTGATACCGAGCAGCGCGGCAATGCTCTGCCGCGATCGCCGCCTGCAGCGCGAACGGACCTGGGCCGCCCAGAAACGCCTCCCGCACCAGCGGCAGCGCTTCCGCAATTTGCTCCTGATTCCACAGGCGCCGGTCCTGCTCGTCCAGCATCACCAGATCTCCCGACGCATCGAGCCGCGCATCGCGGCGGGCATCGTGAAGCAGCATCAGCGCGACCAGCCCCGACACCTCCACCGGCGGCCGCGGAAACATCAGCGCCCTTACCAGGCGTCCCAACCGAATCGCCTCGGCGGATAGATCCGTCCTGAGTATCGGCCCGCCGCGGGTACTCGCGTAGCCTTCATTGAAAATCAGATAGATCACCGTCAGCACAGCATCCAGCCGGTCCGCCATTTCGTTGATTCCCGGAACCATATAAGGAATCCGGGCGTCCCGAATCTTCCGCTTGGCGCGCACCAACCGTTGCGCCATGGTCGCCGGTGGAACCAGGAACGCGCGCGCGATTTCCTCGGTTTCCAGCCCGCCTAAGGTCCGCAGTGTAAGCGCGACTTGAGCCTCGGCTCCCAAGGCCGGATGGCAGCAGGTGAAAATCAGGCGAAGCCGGTCATCGGAGATTTCAGCAGTGTCGTATTCGGGCTCCTCGACGGACGGGGTAAGCAGCGCAATTTCATCCACTTTTTCCTGAAAACGCCGGACGCGCCGGATCCGGTCGAGCGCCTTGTGTTTCGCGGTCTGAATGATCCAAGCGCGGGGAAACTCCGGGATTCCCGCGGTCCTCCACTGATCCACGGCAGCCGTAAACGCTTCTTGGGCGGCCTCTTCCGCCATTTCGAAATCACCCACCAGCCGGATCAGCGCCGCGACGATCCGGCCCCAGTCGGACCGGTACACTTCCGCCACAGCTTCGTCCGTATCCCCGTACATGCAACGATATTAGAAAAATATGCTCCGCGATGTCGATCCAGGTGCAGGTCAAGCGACATATTCATGGAGAGTCAAGAATGCAATATATGCTGCTGATCTACCTCGACGAGAACGGCCTGACGGAAGCCGAGCGCGACCAGTGTTACCGGGAATCGGCGCAGTTCGCACAGCAGCTCAGCTCCAGCGGACACTACCGGGGCGCCGGTCCGCTGCATCCCACTTCCACTGCGACCAGCGTTCGGGTTCGCTCCGGAAAACGCCTGGTGACCGACGGTCCGTTCGCCGAAACGCGTGAACAGCTTGGCGGCTATTTCCTGATCGACGTTCAGGACTTGGATGAAGCCATCGGCATCGCGGGCAAGATTCCGGGAGGGAAGTGGGGCACCGTCGAAATCCGCCCCGTGATGGAAATTCCGGGGTTGCCCGAACAATAAAGGAGAAAAAATGCGATTCATGATGATCGTCAAATCGAGCCAACGCTCTGAAGCGGGCCAAATGCCCGGCGAAGAGCTTCTTTCCGCCATGGGGAAATATAACGAAGAGCTGGTGAAAGCCGGGGTATTGATCGACCTGGCCGGTCTCCACCCCAGCTCGAAAGGCGCCCTTATCAAGTTTTCTAAAGGGAAACGCACCTTGATCGACGGACCGTTCGCCGAAACCCGTGAGATCACGGGCGGGTTCTGGATGATCGACGTAAAGTCCAAAGCCGAAGCGATCGAGTGGGCCATGCGCGCCCCGGCGCCCCACGGCGAAGACCAGGACGGCGAAATCGAAATCCGCCAGGTCTTCGAAATGGACGACTTTCCTCCCAGCCCCGCGGTCGACCAAGCCAGGGAGCTCAGTCATGATTTGGCGGGAAAGAGGTAGGGACAAATCCGTGCAAGCCAAGCTCTGGACCGGCCGTATCCTCAGCGCCTTCCTGGTGCTTTTCCTGCTCTTCGACGCGATCATGAAATTCGTAAAACCCGCGCCCGTCGTAGAAGCGTTCGCCCAACTGGGATGGCCCTTGAGCACCGCCTCCGTGATCGGAACCATTCTGCTGATCTGCACCGCGCTCTACGTGATTCCGGGGACTGCGATCCTCGGCGCGATTCTGTTGACCGGCTATCTCGGCGGCGCGGTCGCCGCCAATTTGCGAGTCGGCAATCCGCTGTTCAGCCACCTCTTGTTTCCGGTATACTTCGGCATATCGCTGTGGGCCGGATTGGTCCTGCGGGACCCACGCGTGCCCGAAATCTTCTTCTTAACGGTGAAATCATGAGCCAGGTTCGAGTCTTAGCAGGCACGCGCAAAGGCGCGTTTATCCTGACATCAGATGGGAAGCGCGATAAATGGGAGGTCAGTGGACCGCATTTCGCGGGATGGGAAATCTACCACTTGAAAGGCTCGCCAGCCGATCCCAATCGCTTGTACGCATCCCAGTCCACCGGCTGGCACGGCCAACTGATCCAGCGGTCCAATGACGGGGGAACTACCTGGGAGCCGGTCGGCAACAAGTTCGCCTATGACGGCATCCCCGGCACCCACCAGTGGTACGACGGCACGCAGCATCCTTGGGAATTCAAGCGAGTCTGGCATCTGGAACCGTCTCTCACGGATCCCGACACAGTCTACGCGGGCGTCGAAGATGCCGCACTATTCCGCACCTCCGACGGAGGCCGGAACTGGCAGGAACTGCCCGGCCTGCGCGAGCACGGCACCGGCCCACGCTGGCAGCCCGGCGCGGGAGGCATGTGCCTGCACACGATCATCCTCGATCCCGGCGATCCTAATCGAATCTTCATCGCCATTTCAGCCGCTGGGGCTTTTCGTAGCGACGATGCCGGCAAGACTTGGAAACCGATCAATCGCGGCCTTTATTCGAAATACATCCCTGAGCCGACCGCCGAAGTCGGGCACTGTGTGCATCACGTCGCGATGCATCCGAAACGTCCCGGCGTCCTGTTCATGCAGAAGCACTGGGACGTCATGCGCACCGACGATGCGGGCGAATCCTGGCGCGAGGTCAGCGGAAATTTACCCACCGATTTCGGTTTCGTGATCGACGTTCATGCTCACGAGCCGGAAACCGTTTACGTCGTCCCTATCAAGAGCGATTCCGAACACTATCCTCCCGATGGAAAGCTTCGCGTCTTTCGCAGCCGCACCGGGGGCGACGAGTGGGAGCCGCTGTCTGAAGGCCTGCCCCAAAGCGATTGCTACGTGAACGTGCTCCGCGACGCGATGGCTGTAGATTCGCTCGATTCCTGCGGCGTGTACTTCGGTACCACGGGCGGACAGGTCTACGCATCTTCCGACGCCGGCGATCATTGGGCGCCTATCGTCCGCGACCTGCCTGCGGTGCTCTCGGTCGAGGTCCAAACCCTGCCGTGACCAAGTCGGAGATCCGAGTGGTTCTTCCCGCGCATCTCCGAACCCTCGGCAAAATCGACGGCGAGGTGCGGGTCGAGGTTCAGGGCGAAGTCACCACCCGCTCCATCCTCGATGCGCTGGAGCTCCGCTATCCCATGCTTCTCGGAACTGTTCGCGACCAAGTTACCGGCGAGCGGCGTCCGTTCGTCAGGTTCTTCGCCTGCGAAGAAGATCACTCTCACGATTCGCCGGAGGCTGCGCTACCCGCGCCCATCGCCTCCGGCGCCGAGCCATTTATCATCCTGGGCGCCATCGCGGGCGGCTAGGAATTAGAGGAGAACATAATGGAAATCAATCCTTATCTTCATTTCAACGGCAATTGCGAAGAAGCTTTTCATTTCTACGCGAAATGCCTAAATGGAAAAATCGAAGCCATGCTGACCCACGAAGGCATGCCGGCGGAGCAGCAGGCGTCTCCCGAATGGCAGAAGAAGATGCTCCACGCGCGGCTCAATGTGAATGGAGAGATCATTATGGGCTCCGATGCGCCGCCCGAATACTTTCAAGCGCCAGCCGGCTTCTCTGTATCGATTCAACTGAAAGACCCGGCCGAAGCCGAGCGCATTTTCAACGCCATGTCTGAAAACGGAACCGTCAAGATGCCCTTCGCGCAAACCTTCTGGGCTTATCGATTCGGCATGTTCATCGACAAGTACGGCATTCCCTGGATGGTCAACTGCGATCAGCAGTAGTTCTACTCGTACCTTAAAGCTTCAATTGGATTGATCTTCGCGGCCCGCCGCGTGGGCACCCAACACGCCAGCAGTGCGACGCTCACGAACAGGAAGCCGACGCCGAGCAATGTCAATGGATCCGTCGGCTCGACTTCAAATAGGAAGGATCTGAGCACTCGGGACAACACCAGCGCCGCGCCGATCCCCGCGACTACTCCTCCTGCGATCAGCCGGAATCCTTCCGCGAAAACCAGGTTGCGAATATCGCTGCGCTCCGCGCCCACCGCCGTGCGAATCGCGATCTCCCGCCGCCGCGATGCGATGGATAGCGACAGGACACCGTAGATTCCCACCAGCGTCAACACACTCCCCACCAGCGCGAATCCTACCAGCAACTGCATCGCAAAGGTGCGCGATCCGAGCGAATCGTCGCGAATCTGATCGAGCGTCTTCACATTTTCCACCGCCGCCGTCGGATCCACTGTGCGCAACGCCCGACGCACAGCCTCAATCATCAGCTTGGGATCCGCCGCAGTCCGCACGGCCAGCGTCTTAGAAAATGCCGTCGCCTGCCATAGCGAAAAATAAAGCTCCGGGCCCGCCGGCTGGGTCAGATCCTCGGTTCGCCCATTGGTCACGACGCCGATAATCTCGACCGCGGGCTTCTGCCGGTCGCCCAGCCAGATCTTCCTCCCGACCGCATTCCCGCCGGGAAAATAGCGATCCGCCAAAGCTTGGTTCACGACAGCAACATTCAGCGGCTGGCTCTTATCGGTGTCTCGAACATCCCTTCCCGCGATGATCTTCTGACCGAGCAGGGCGAAGTATCCCGGCGTCACTGCCCGCATGGGCACCGCGATCCGGTCGCTGGGGTTGATCGGCAGCGGCTGACCTTCGATGTCCAACTCGCCACCCCAGCTATTCCCCGTGAGCGGCACGCCCCAGGCGAAAGCAGCCTGTTGGACCCCTGGAATTTCGGACACGCGCTCCAGCGCCCGATGATGAAAGTCCTCCCATTGCTTGCGTTTCCCCACCGCCGTGACGCTCATGGTTAATATATGTTCCGTCGAGTACCCCGATTGCACCTTGGCCAGATTCAGCATGGTCCGGATCAACAATCCCGCGCCCACCAGCAGCGCCAGCGTGAGCGCGGTCTGCACCGTGGTCACCATGCGCAGGATCTGCCGCTCGCCTGGGCCCGCGCTACTCTTCGGCCCCGCGCTTTTCAATACATGAATCGGATCCAGCCTCGACGCCCGCAGCGCTGGAAAGGTCCCCGCCAGCACCGCTGCGATCACGGCCGCCCCCAGGCCGCACAACAACACCGGCCATCCGGTAGTCACCGCGTCAAGCCGAGGAATCGCGTGTCCCCGATCGCCTTAAACACTTTGACGATGCCGAACGCCAGCGCTACGCCTAGTCCTCCGCCCAACAACGCGAGCAGCAGACTTTCGGTAGACACTTGCCGGAACAACCCTAGTCTTCCGATCCCCAAGGCGCTCCGGACCGCGTATTCCTGCTGGCGTTGCAGCCCGCGGACTAGCAACAGGGCCGCCGCGTTTCCACAAGCGATCAGCAATACCAGCGCCGCTGCGCCCAACAGGGGCAATAAAATCCGCCGCCCATCGCGATTCAACACGGCTTCGAGGGGCTGCACCTTCGCCGTGATTCCTTCAAACCCTTTATCGGCCCGGGCTTCTCTAGCCGTCAGAATGGTCAACTCAGCCTGCGCCTGGCTCACCGTGAACCCGGCTCGCAGCCGCCCAACGACGTCCCAATCTTGGCGATTCATCCTCTCGGGTCGTGACATTGACCGGCACCCAAAAATCCACCCGAGCGTCAACATTATAGTTAGGCTCCTTCGCGCCGCCGGGCGACGGAAGAAACCGCACCCCCTCCGGCATCACGCCGATCACCCTGGGCGGCGTGTCCCAGCGGCTGATGCGAATGGTCTTGCCGATAATATTCCGGTCCCCGCCAAACCTCCGCTGCCACAAGTCGTAACCCAGGATGATGACCGATGGGGACTTCGCGCCCGCCTCGGTCTCGGCGAACGTCCTTCCCAGCGCCGGCTGCAATCCCACCGCCCGAAAGTAATCCTGGGTGACATACATGCCCTCGATGGACGCGCTACCTTCCGGCAAAACCAGGTAGTCGAACGACCACCCATAAGCTCCGATCGCTTCCAGCGACTTTGCCTCGCGTTGCCACTCCATCCACTGCGTCGCGGCCCACTGGCGGGGATGCGTCATCTCCATCCCATCTACGCGAGCCGCGGGGATCAGCACGAGCTTCTCCGGCTGCCGGTAGGGAGGAGGCGTCAGCAGGACTCCTTGAATCAAACTGAACACGGCCGCCGTAGCCCCGATTCCGAGGGCGAGCGTAAGGACGGCGATCAGAGTGAACCCGGGCTGTTTGAGGAGCATCCGAGCGGCTAGCCGTAAGTCCTGAAACATCGTCCTTCCTCCAAATTCAGCAGACCGCACAGGTGGATCTGCACGCAATCAGCCTCTCGCGTTTGACGCGTCCCATCCGGCGCGGTTAGCAGCACTTCTAATCGTTGCAGGAAGTGGCAGATCGCGGACAACAGCCGGAATTATCGTCCGCGAAGGAGATCTTCGAGATGGGCGACAGTAATCTGGCAGTCTCTGAGAATCTTATGGAGCAACCCCGGCCCGACTGTCTCTCCGGCGTGCACCGGCACTACCGTACTGCGCCCATCTTGGTGCCGCAAGAAATGGTGGCTGCCGCGAGCTCGGATTGGCTGAAAGCCGGTTCTCGACAACGCCGCGACCAATTCTGCCCCGGTGACACGCGGGGCACGGCTCATGCGGCGTCGGCAACGGTAATACGTTGAATTCCTACGAATTCCAGGCTTGCCGTTGGACCGCCGTCAACTTCAAGGCAGAGGTCTATCGCTTCGCGGATCCGCTCCATGACCTCATCGAGAGAACGCGCCTGCGTATGGCATCCGGGTAATTGAGGAACAGAAGCAACGTAAAACCCTTCAGCATCACGTTCAATGACGACGTCGAACTGCTGCCGCATGCGCGCCTCCTTCTCCCTAATTCTACGACGTTCGATCCTTACTCCACCGCGAACGCGACCACCGAGTCGCCCATCTTGCTCTTCATCTTCCCGTGGCCCCCCGCGCAAATCACCAGGTATTGCTTACCCTTCCACTCGTACGTCATCGGGGTCGATTGAGCGGCCGCCGGCAGTTCCGCCGACCACACTTCTTTCCCGGTGTCCGAGTCGAACGCACGGAGGTGCGGATCGAGGGCCGCCGCTGTGAAGATCAGGCCTGTGGATGTTGCGATCGGTCCCCCAAGGTTGAGCGATCCCTTCGGCCAACCGTAACCCTGCTGTCCCAGCGCTGCTTCCGATCTCAGTTTGCCTGTGCTCAGATCGAACGCCACCACCGCGCCCCACGGTGGAGCGTTGCAGGGCTGGCCATTCGGTGCCACTAGCCACTCGCGATGCATCGCGAACGGGGTTCCGCGCTGGCGGGCGAATTCGCCGCCCCACGCGGTCTCGGTTTCCTTGGCATGGTCGATCGCGCTCGCCATGTCTTCACGCGGAATCAATTTCGCGATGGCGGCGACGCGATTCGTATTCGCGATCAGAACATTGCGCACCGGGTCCCACGCGGCGCTGCCCCAGTTCACTCCGCCGACGTTGCCGGGAAATGCCAGCGAGCCTCGCAGCGCCGGAGGCGTGAACAATCCGTCATTCCTCAGCGACTCGATCTTCGCCTGGCACCAGGCCCGGTTTTCTGGAGTCGCGCCCCATGCCTGGTCCGCGGTCAGCTTCTGTGGGACCATCGGGCTCCACGCCGGAACCGGCTGGCTGGAAGCTGCATCCTCGCCCGGAATATCGCTCTTTGGAACGGCGCGTTCCTCCACGGTATGTAGCGGTTTCCCGGTGAGGCGATCCAGCACGAACACATTTCCGATTTTCGTCGTCACGGCGACGGCGGGCTTCCCTTTAAACTCGATCAGCGCCGGCTGTGATGCGACGTCGTAATCCCACAGGTCGTGATGCACGACTTGAAATCCCCACACGAACGCGCCGGTCGAGGCCTTCAGAGCCACCACCGAGTTCGCCCACTTGTTATCGCCCGGCCGCGCGCCGCCGTAATAATCCGGACTCGCGCTGCCGGTCGGAATGAACACCAGATCCCGGGCCGGATCGGCGGCAAACGTCGACCAGGCGTTGGCCGCGCCCGTACGAACCTGCTGCTTTTCCGCCCACGGAATCGGATCCCAGGTCCACCGCAGAGCGCCGGTTCGCGCGTCGTAGGCGCGTACCGATCCGCGAGGCATGTCCACCGCGCCGTTATCGCCGATCGAAGACCCGGTGATCACGACGTCGCCCACGATGGCTGGGGCTGAAGTCACCTGATAGTCTCCGCGAAATTCCGGCCCGAACCCGACTCCCCGGGTCAGATCCACTGAGACGCAAAGCTTTCCGGTCTTTCCATCGATCGCGATCAGCCGCGCATCGATGGTTCCTTCGAAAATCCGCAGCCTGCAAGCCGCGCCGTCCGGGGCTTTGGAATCCATCCATGCCGCCACGCCGCGGGACGAGACTTCGGAATAGCCGTGGGAGCGGTCGACTTTAGGATCGTAGGTCCATCGCTCCGCGCCCGTTTCGGGATCGAGCGCAATCACTTGGTTAAACGGGGTGCTCAGGTACAGCGTGCCTTCGACCAGAATCGGCGTCGCCTCGAATGCGGCCTTTTCGTTGAGCTGCGTCTCGGGCCGCAGCGCGCCGGTGTGATAGATCCACGCCTGCTTCAGCTTGGTCACATTCTCGCGAGTCACTTGCCGTAGCGTGGAATAGCGAGTGCCCCCTGCATCGCCGCCATACGCGCCCCAGTCCTGTGCGAAGATGCACTGCGTCAAAGTGAACGCTACTAAGATCCGCATATACGAACTATGACGCGTGCGGGCGGAAATCGCACTGGCGATGGGACCAGCGGGCCTGATCGTGGGACCAGCGGTTATGGTCGAAGCTGACGTAACTCCATTTTCGCCGGGTCCCATGAAAAAACGCAGGAGTAGGAAACGCCATCGCGCTGTGTCAGATCCACTTCTCCGCCGGATTGCATGGCGACGCATTCCGGAAAGCCGTTGCCGAAAGCATTCACTCCCTCGATCGCGCGCGGCAAACCGGTTACCAAGCTGGAGGAGGGACATCGGGCTACCGAGAGGCATGCCGCATGAACGGTCTTTGAGGCCGAATCCCAAATTTCGAGATTGTGCCACAGTGCGGCGACTTGAAATAACAAGATGGCCGCCGTCAACGCGCCGGCGAGTCTCATATCCACGCCGCCGAGCATCCATCCCAACATCAGACAAAATCCAACGGATGGGAGATAGAGGACGCGGGAACCTTCCATGTCGGCTCCAATCAGAAGCCGCGAGACTACGGGGAGCGCCGCCAGCAACGTAAATCCGATGCCCTGGATTAGTTTTCGCCGGGAAACTGGAGACGTCCAAAACAAAGTGACTAAAGCAACCACGTATACTACCGTGGCCGACGCGAGAAACTTTCCTGCCTGCCGGGCCCAGTCGATCGGGAAAAACAATACCGACCACAGTCTCAACGCTAAGGCTTTTAAGACCGTCAGGGCAGTCATGGACATAATTTCGGGCCTGCCGAAAGCTCCGGTATATCCGCCGATTCCCCCCTGAATACTCCAGCGATACAGAAACACCGCACCGGCGACCGCGAAAATCGTCAGCAGGATGGCGACATGTTTTCTTGGATGTTCAATTACCAGAACAGCTAGAAACGGAAATGCAAAAGCGGATTCCTTGGTCAGCAGACCGGCGGTCATCAATACGAGAACCGCGGGAAGCAAGACGTTTCGCTTGGGATGGGCGACTAGAACAAGGCTCAATAGCACCGCAAATGTGGAGAGCAGATCGAAGCGGCCGGCGATCCAGACTACGGCCTCCGGGCGGGTTCCGTGGAACGCAAACAAGCTTGCGGCTATGGTTCGAGCACGCAGGGAATAACCCATCGCCGAGGCCAGCGCATAAACCAGAACGCAATTTATCGCGTGAATCGCATAACCCATCCAGTGCCACTCGGCCGCATTCGCGGCGAACCATTTCCAGCACAGGGTATTGAAAAGATATCCCAAAGGCCGAAGAAATCCATCTTTACCGGCGGTGTCGAATCGCCACGGAGCTTGCGCGTGTTTTAGAAGCACAAAGTCGTCCGCGATGAAATTAAAACGGCTGGTCCAGCCGAAGGCCGCCATAGCGAGGATCGCGAGGATCGCCATCGAAATATAATCGCGGCGTGCAAGGAGTTTGTCCTCGGAGGCGGGAAAAGTCTGCCATTTGAAGGCTAGGGAAATCAGCCATAGAAGGGCGAATGCGGCTTCAATGTTGATGGGAGAACGGCCTGAGAACACGTCAAAGCAGGCTCGCGCTGAGATTGCGGCACCCAGAATCGCGAGCAAAAATGCGGCCGCTGCCTGCATGAATGCTCCCAATGGTAACATTCAGCTACTTACGAGGAGATCGAAATGAGTGAGTTAGAGGAATATACGCGAATGAACACGCGGCCGGCGTCGCTGGTTCACGTGGGTGGATTTCGTCCCACGGGAGATGTGTTCGCGTCGAACTTCGGGTTGCGCGCCTTGGGTACGCCAGGCGAGGCTTGGCCCGCGTCGAATGGACGGCCGCTCTTGTTTGTCTGCCAACTGAACCTCACGGCGGCGCCGGTGGTACCGGATCTCTTAAAGGATTTCCAACTGCTCACGTTTTTTGCAAATCTCGACGGCGAATTGGGAAGAGAAAATGGCGACGACTGGAGGGTGTTCGCCTATCCTACGCTCGATGGATTGACCGCGATGAGCCGGCCTGACGATGCACCGACGCTTTCGCGCGGCTTCGAGTGCCGATGGGAGGCTTGCGAGGATCATCCGAACTATGACGATCCGGATCGAGTGGTGCCGGAGGGGTTCGACGATTCTGAAGTGCAGTTCGAAAATGCGGGGAACACGAAAGTCGGCGGGTATCTCAGTACGATTCAGTCGGAGCCGTGGTGGAGTACCCAGGATCATCCGGCCAAGCCGGTGTATTGTTTCCAAGTGAATAGCGAAGAAAAAGTCGCTTTAGCCTGGGGCGATGCAGGCGCGGTGTACCTGGCGCGAGGGACGGCCGAGGGCGCCGGCGGCCAGTGGTTCCTTGACTGGCAGTGCTACTAGGGTAAAGCCACGCTCGCGCTGATCGCCTACGACGGCACGGTCAGCGTGACCGGGTGGATCGTGCTGCTGGCCGGCGCGCTGCTGGGCGCGGGCGCGGGCCTGTACTCGGCCCGGACCGTGCAGATGACCGCGATGCCTCAGCTGGTCAGCATCTTCAACGCGGTCGGCGGCGGCGCGGCCGCGCTGATCGCGATCCACGACTACACCCGGCTGGCGGGCGCGGCCGGCGGGGTGCCGGTGTCCACCAGGTCACCACGCTGCTCGACGTGATCATCGGCTCGGTGACGTTCTCCGGCTCGATCATCGCGGCGGGCAAGCTGCAGGGCCTCATCCCCGGCCAGCCGATCACCTTTCCCGGATCCCGCCTGGTCAACATCGCGGTCGCGGTCGTGGCGGTCGGCCTGTCCGCTTACCTGATCTCCACCGCCAGCGTCGTCGGGCTGATCGTCGTGATCGTCGCGTCGCTGGCGTTCGGGGTGACGATGCTGCTGCCCATCGGCGGCGCGGACATGCCGGTGGTCATCTCGCTGCTGAACGCGTTCACCGGCACCGCGGTGGCGATGGCGGGCTTCGTGATCGGGAACGTCGCGCTGATCATCGCGGGCGCCCTGGTCGGCGCGTCCGGCGGCATCCTGACCAAGCTGATGAGCAATACGTGGC